>JAISRJ010000170.1 GCA_031273705.1 Clostridiales bacterium | reverse complement strand
CGCCATGCCGTAAGCCGCATACGCTATTACACGCCCTTTGCCTGTCGGGCGCAGGTCTTTAACCCGACCATTAAGACGTATAATATGATTGCACAAATGATGATGCAATACCGCAAAGCCTGCCTCTAACGCTGTCTTTCGCCGTATGGCGCTAACCGGAAAAATACCGGCGGAAGCGGCGTTTTCTAATAAACTCTCCACCGCCTTGCCCCTGTCGTAGTCTATGCCATTGTTGGCTATCATTTTAACGGCGCCAATATCAAACAAAGCGCGCCGCCTATCGCTATAGGCGTTATTTAGCTTAAGCGCGTTTATCGCGTCTATTCTATAATTTTCCAGAAAACCATAATATGTATCGGCGGATTTACGCCACCACTCTGTCATAGATCCTACCGCCAGTATAGTGTATTTGTATAAAACTTTATTTATATGAGCGCCCTTGCCGTTCGCTAAAAGAGGGATTCTAATTTGCTGTTCCTGGCAATATTCTCTTCCGGTCAGAAAATTATCAATAAAATTGCATTTATCAAAGCAATCCCGACGTGCCAAAAGGGTTACGGGAGTGACTGAAACGCGTTTGGAAAGCATGGCGTCCAGCCATGTATCGTTATCCAAACGATTTAAAAATCCATGTTCGCCGCCATATAAATACGTGTCGCTTGAAAAATCAAGAGGCCAGCAATCCATATCACCGCAAACCCACTTAACATCGCGATTTTTTTCCAAATAGGCAGCTAAAGTTAAAACATAGTCAGGTTCCAATCTATCATCACAATCAGGTGTACACACATAATCGCCTGTTACGCGCAAAAAACCGTTGCGAAGGCCGCTTGCCCGCCCCTGATTTTCTTGATCTATAATTAATAGATCAAACCTTTCACGCAACCTTTTTTCATATGAAGCGATTACATTGCGCGAACCATCTGTTGAACCATCATTTACAAGTATCAGTTCTATATTATCCCACGTTTGCGATAAGACGGATTCAAGCATTGCCCCTATATAGTTTGCTTTGTTATAGCATGTCATAACCATGCTTACTTTTTTATTCACTATTCACCGCCTGATATAATAGCTTTTACAATTTCTATATCATCAAAAACAGTCACCTTAAAATTTTTAATTGAGCCAAGCGATAAGTACAATTTTTCTCCTAAATTATGCATAAGCACCGCTGTACCCAGTGAATTTGTTAAACCTCGCTCAATTGCCGAATTATATGCCCAAATAAGTTTTTCAAGTTTAAACGTATGTGGGTTTTGCACACTGTAAAGGCCGTCGCGAGGTATAAGTTCGCCGGTGTTAAGTTGGTCCTGGCTTGACAGCATCTCATCTACGCAAGGGATTGCCGAAACAGCGTTGCCATACAACTTAGCTACCCTTATAGAATCTTCTATTATCCGCACAGAAACCATAGGTCTTACAGCCTCATGAATCATAACAAGAGAGTCTCTTGGGTAATGTTCCGCTAAAAAACTAAGCCCGTTTATTATAGATTGTATGCCGGTATCACCG
The DNA here is from genome assembly GCA_031273705.1 of Clostridiales bacterium. Taxonomy (GTDB): domain Bacteria; phylum Bacillota; class Clostridia; order Lachnospirales; family WQUN01; genus JAISGK01. Next base: position 3,954 of record JAISRJ010000170.1, on the reverse strand, counting down.
CCGATTACAATCTCCCTTAACTTTGTAATTTTATAATACGCGCAAAAACCTCGCAGTGATTTCTGCCAGCCGTCCAAACATATTACTACTATCGCGTCAACACCGGAGGAGTTTTGAAACCGCTCAAGTGTATATATTACGAGCGGTTTGTTATTTATGGGCAAAAACTGTTTAGGCACGTCGTCGTTAATTCTGGTTCCTACGCCACCCGCTTGTATCAGAGCAATATTCACTTTTTTCACTTCTTTGGGAATTCAATTAGTGCCGCCGGATGCCAATGACGCTTTTCCGGCGGCGGAAACCGCATATAGTCGCCGAACCGCCATTCTAAATATCTTTCATAATACAGTGTAGTTGAAAATAAATGTCCCTCAAACCAAATATCAGTAACATCGGTATCCCAAACACGCGGCGTTCCCAGCCAAATGCCCGCGCGTGGAGGAAACGCGTATGTTCTATTAAATTTTGTAACCTTCGCGTTATGTTTATTCGCGCTTTTTTCAAATACTCTGAATATAGTATCAAGAGGTATGACATTCAGAATTTTGTAAAGAATTTTTTTCAGTTTATTTTTCTCGGTTATTTTGCCGACTTCTGAGTACAATATTTTTCTGAATACAAAACAAAAAAAACAATGAAGCAATCTACTCGGATAAAAATCGGGTATATTATCAGACGGAAATATATCGAGAAAAATTCCGGTACGCATTTTAAGGTGTTCCTGGCCCTTACGTATAAACTTCGTATTTTTACGGCGTATCCTGGCGTATCCCCATCTATAATCCTTATCGGTCGTATGGTCTTGAAAGAAATATTTATCGGCGTCAAGTTCTGTTTCGCAAACATCTCTAAACTTAATATAATCTTCCCTTAACATTGCGACATCGGCGTCGTCGTCCCACGGGATAAAGCCGCGGTGGCGCACCGCGCCCAAAAGGGTACCCGCTACAATTGTATATTTTATATTGTGCTTTCGGCAAATTTTATCAAGCTCAATAAGCATATCCAGTATTACAAGCTGCAATTCCCTTAATTCTTTAGGCACCATTTCTAAGTCTTCTATTTCGCAGTTTTCCACACATCCTCACATCCTTTTGGCAAGCTGAATTTTGAACAAGGATGACGACGTCTTTTTTCCTCAGATGGTATTTGCATATAATCGCCATAATCACAGACTAAATAGCCGTGATTATCCTTGGCGGCCGGGAACTCATAACCTTCAAAAGTAATTTCACAAAATTGAGTAAACCATTCGTTCTTATAGCCGTAACAGCCCTTTTTAGGCAAAGGGAAAGTATAGCACCTAGATAATTTTGTCTTTCTTTTATTGCAAGTTTTCGCAATTTTTTCAAGAACATAAAAAGCCGTTTCTTTTGGAATTCTATTGATTACGCAATACGCGATTTTTTTAATCGCGGAAACGGCAGTTATTTTTCCAACTTCAGAAAATAGAACTTTCCGCCAAAAATAACAGCAAAAAGCATGTAACCTTCTTATAACAAAACCATCCGGCACATTATCCCGTGGAAAAATATCCAGGAATATGCCCGTTTTCATATTAAGACGCTCTTGCCCAAATCTTACAAATTCAGAGTCTACGCGTCGTATTTTCGCGTATCCCCAACGATAATGTGAATCTGTCAAGTGGTCCTGGTAAAAGTACTTTCCGGCGTCCAGCTCTTTTATCGCGGCATTTTTAAACTTATCATATTCTTTACGCGTCATAACAATATCCAGGTCGTCGTCCCAGGGAATAAAGCCACCGTGTCGTACTGCCCCTAAAAGTGTGCCCCCGTCTATTGAATACTTTATGTGATATTTTTTACAAATGCGGTCAACTTCAAGGAGCATTTCAAGCAAAATCAGCTGAAGTGATCTTAATTCTTCTTTCGTTAATACATACACAGACTTCATGGTATCAATCCTAATGATAAGTCTCCTTAAAATCTCTATATGGTAATGATGTTTTCGTTTGAATCGCCGGTTCTACCGGGGGCATATTATGAATATTGCCGCCGCTGCAGTATGTACAGGCAGAAGGACTGGTACGCCGCGAAAGATACTTAGTTATTGTTTTTTTGTTGCATTGTTTCACGGAAAGAGAGTTATCCGGGTCATACGGAATAGCTTTAAGATCTTCCATATGAGCAATAAATTCGCAATAAGAGAATCTTCCGTTATATAGAGTATTGCAAATAATTCTGGATTGACAGGCGTCAAATTTATCTTGCTTATCTTGCGTATGCGTTCCATATTCCGGTTGTTTCTCGGGACGCCACATATAGTCTTGAAAATTTATTATTTCAGACATTACTCCCGCCTTCTCACAGGCGCTGAATAATTCCATTTTTTTTGCAGATTTATCCTTATAATCCGATATCCTGATCATTGCCCCGCAATCTTTTGCGGCCTGGAGCAAGTCGTTTGAAGCTTGCAGTGTACCGTTTGTTGTAATCCAAATGACACCTATTTTATATCTAAAACCTTTTATGAAATTCAGCAACTGGGGCAGCTCTTTATATAATAAAGGCTCTCCGCCCACTATCGTTAGGTTACGTACAAAATCAGCGCTGTTAAATATTACATTCATATCACTGAATATTTGCCCAATAGGAATATGACCAGGGTTTTTATAATATTGCATCAGATCGGAACAGTCCCGGCAACGCAGCGTACATCGTGTTGTGATAGATAAATTAATGACGTTAAGTATAACAGGGGATTCTTTTTTATATATTTCATCAGGAATTAGGACCTGATATATATCATTATATAGGCGTCTTGCCCTTAGCCTTTGCCTTGGCGCTAATTTTCCAAAAGATTCCAAATCAATTTTGTTAATCGCGAAATCCGTATCTTCTTTCGTAACTAAATATTCAATCTTAACGGATTTATTAAATTTCTCAAGATATCCGTAATGCCTGTGACCGCAAATAACAATAAGTTCCTCACATGAAAACATAGGTTTTTCTATAAAAGCGTCGCAATACTGTTTGCCCCAAAGCGAGCTGTCATTATCAAACACACCATAGACCGGTACATTGTACTCATTAAGTAAATGTATCATCATAGCGGCTTCGGCAGTAAAAGGAAAAAGATATACGCCGTTTTCTAAAATCTCAATATTCTTCATATTTTCATATCATCCCTTTGTATTCTGTAGCGGTTTCACAAAATAAACGGAAAAAGGATCACCGCCGCTTGCCTGCGGAAGCTGTCCCGTTAATGTGCCAAGTTACTACGGCTGAGTAGCAGGTCTAAGCTATGAATAGAAAAAATAACGCGCCAAATAGTCCAACACATCGAAGTAATACCAGATATTAGGCACAGATGGGATTTGTCGTAAGTATTCTGTAACGCTTTTTGCGATATCTATTTTCAATAGCAATATAATAACAGTGTCATTTTCTGTTAAACTATTAAAAGCGGGAGTATGTACAGGTACCCCTTCGATATTGTCGCCGGATTTAGCGGCGATATCCCAAAAAACATCCGGTCGTATGTCAGAATTAAGAAGACCTCTGCGTATTCTGCTTGAAGCGCTTCCAAACGCGGAGTAAGCAATGACGCGTCCTCCTGATTCTCGATTGATATTTATATCTCTGTTTGGATAGCCAATAAGATAATTACCAACATATCTATGTAAAACCTCGATACCGGCGGCCCGCGATTTTTTTGTATCAATACGGGGAAGCAGATCATTTTCGTTTATCTTTTTAGTAAAAATATCTATAAAATCTGATTCATCATTAACCAAATGCTTTAAAGAAACAGTATAGCGCACATATATCTCAAAAATACTAATGAGATTAATTATATATTTATCCAGTCGGTCGTATTTTAGTAAAATCGTCTTAATAATTTCTAAGTATTTATCATAAAAAATTGTTATAGACCGCAAAGTCGAACTCGCTGTTTGCATGATAGATGATTCACGCGCAACATAAGTATATA
>JAISRJ010000069.1 GCA_031273705.1 Clostridiales bacterium | reverse complement strand
GACAGCTTTTTCATACTTAGCCGCCATGGATGCCGAATCAGTATTCAGCAAATTATCCAAACTCTCGTTCTCCATCATAACTATAAACGGGGTGTGTCTGCGCTTTATCAGCTGAATGTTCATCGCCAAGTCCCGAGCCTGTTCAGGTGTTTCAAAATCCGTGAATAAGAACACCAAACAATGACGCTTTTGTTTGTTCAGCAATTCCAAAAAAGCGCCTTCATAGTCGGAGGCGCTTTTCGTGTCCTCTATATGATACAAAGCCTCCATCAGCAAGTTACGATGAACATCGCCTTTGCCGGGCATAATAATCGTTTTTACCGACTTATCAAAAACCATTATACCACTGTTGTCGCCCTGCTGATTAACGATATCCGACAGCGTAAGGCAGGCGTTAATCGCGTAATCCAGCTTTTTATACCCTTTAATGCTGTACCCCATAGACCGACCGGCATCGAGCATAGAAAAAATCGGCTGGTTCCTTTCAATTTGAAACTGGTTGACAATAAAATTATTCTCGCGGGCTGTAGCCTGCCAATTTATTTTTCTAAAATCATCGCCTTCAACATATTCGCGCAGACTCTCAAACTCTGTGCCCAATCCTCTTAATCGGGTTTGTCGTTCGCCTCTAGGTTTTAACCGCTTATTATTCGTCATCATCCGATATTTGCTTAAGTCCCGCAAGTTGGGATACACTTTATATTCCTTACTCAACTTTCGTTCAAAGTATATCCTGCAAAAACCCAACATACTCACAATATACCCATGTACCGCCGTAAATTCAAAAGCTCCGCGTTTGGAAGGTATAACCTCATAGGTAAATAACAATTCCTCGCCCGGTGCCATTTTTTGTGTCATTTCATTTCTTCCGGTCAAGTGAAAGTGCATGTTGGGTAAAGAGTCTTTTAAAGTAACTTGTAAAGGCGCGGAATAATTATTGACCGCGAATATCCCGATTATATTCTCGGTTTTAAAGTACAATTTTTCTTCGTCCGGGCGCCTTAGCGCAACGAAATTCGTCCGGCGCGAAAATATATAATCTAACAACAGCAATATAAGGCAAAATATGTTATAGCTCATAAAAATCAGCGATTGCAGACCGATACGCGCCTGAAAAAACGCTGCCGGTATCAGTAAAACCAGCCCGCAGGCTATCAAAATTACAAACCGGCGAGTAACGCTCATCAGCGAGGCACCTTCACTTGGGTTAAAATGTTTTCTATAACTTCATCGGTTTTTACTCCGTCTATCTCCGCTTCCGGCCGTAAAATAATTCGGTGTCTAAGCACAGGCAAAGCCAAATCCCTTACATCATCCGGTATAACATAATCACGCCCGTTAATAGCGGCGGATGTTTTCGCGCACAGCAGTGTGGCGATAGAACCTCTGGGGCTGGATCCTATAGAAACCACATGTGCCCGGCGCGTAAATTCGACTATCGTAATAATATAATCGCAGATGCTCTCGTCTACCCGAACGGCGGATATTTCCTCGCGGCATTTTACAATATCCTCCGTGGAGCAAACTTGTTCCACCGAAGAATGAATCGTACCGTCGTCGTACATGCGTAAAATATCTTTTTCGGCTGCCGGGCCGGGATATGTTATAAGCAATTTCATCATAAACCTATCTACAAGAGCCTCCGGAAGCGGATAAGTACCCTCGTACTCGATAGGGTTTTGCGTGGCGAAAACCACGAACGGCTCGCCCAATTCATGTGTCTCTCCATCAATGGTTATAGATCGTTCTTCCATTACTTCCAGCAAAGCTGATTGCGTTTTAGGCGGGGTACGGTTAATTTCATCAGCCAAAAATAAATTGGTATACAAGGGACCTTTGCGTAATTCAAAATCCGATTCCTTCATATTAAATATTTTAGTACCCAAAATATCCGAAGGCATAAGGTCGGATGTAAACTGTACGCGTTTGTAATCCACATTCAAAGTTCGGGCCAACGTTTTAACCCACAGGGTTTTCGCCAGACCTGGCACACCCTCAATCAATACATGCCCGCCGCTTAACATGGCTATCAAAGACATGTCGGTCAAATTATCCTGATTTATAACTATCTTTTGCAATTCATTTTTAATCCGCTTAACGGTTGATTCCGTAAATCCCATTAAAATCCCCTTTCCTTGCAAGAGTCTTTTGCAGCAGCCTCAAAACCTTTAACATTCGCCCAAAATTTTTTCTGCTAAAATCTTTGTTATTAGAATCTTTGTTGTTAAAATCTTTGATGTTAAAATCTTTGCTGTTAAAATCAACATGGTTATCCAGAGCTTCCAAAAAATTTTCAAGCTTATGAATTAACTTAATATTAGGCAGTTTAGCTTCGATCCATAACCGTTTTATATTTTTACGCGCGTATTCCTCACTTACATGAAACCATCTGGCGCTGTACACGAGAAAATCCGCCAAGTAATCGGCAAATACAATTTCTTTTGCGCCCGCTTTATGATAAATATTGGCAAGAGCCTTAACATGCTCATTTTCCTCACGTTCTAACTCTTCAAAATAAGGCAGTGGAACGCCTAATCTCTTACCTAAAAACCATACCAGCATTGTCATAGCCAAGAAAATTTGAAACACAAGATATCTTAACTCTGTCGGAATCTTTGCCCATGCCCCATTAGAGGCACCGTAACCATGAATATACTCGCTGAATATCAGATCTTTTTCTCTCCACTCATCCAGAGTCGCGGCAATTTGCTCTCCGGGTTTGTTGTCCTTTATCAAAGCCCCGTTTAATATCAGTTCCGAATCACCGGTCAATACCTGCCCTAACCCATACTCATAAAGGCTAAAATTATCGTCCTGCCAAATAGGATAATCATAATCCAGGTAAGAATCCATTAAGTAATAGCCCGAATCCAAGTAGATCAATCGCCCGCCGCCATAGACCCAATCCATTGCCGAGAAAAAATGTTCATCCATATTATTCGGCATAATAAAAATATAGGCGGATTGAACACCGGTTTCTTCGTCCAGCTTTGCAAATCCACGGCTGACATTATAATCCATTTTACTCAAAGTGTCATATAATAAACTTGAGCCGTTTTCTATATTGTTAAAACTCGTATAATTCGCTTCGTCGCTCCCGCCTCCATTTAGCGTATAGCGAAAAAGAAACATCACGCTGAACAGAATGACAAGGGTAACCAGACGCCTAACTGACTTGCTCAAATCGTTCCACCTCCGCAACCAGCCCAGACGCGCGTTCATGCAAGTCGGCAAATTCCTCGCCGCTAATATTTTTATGCCCGAACCAGACGATATTAAACGATTCCATTACAGAGCTGAAAGCCGGAATGAAAGCCGGCGCGGTACGATTTAATTCTCGGCGAAGCTGATTGTTAGTTTTCCATTTGCTGACCCTGATAATATTTTTTTCATCCAAGGAGAGCAAAACCGCCGCGAAACAAAATCTAACCGCGTCGCGGGCGACGCCCGGATTACCGGAGGAAAACATGCCCCGCGCCAGAGAAAGCAACCCCAAAGGCGTGTCGGATTCCGAAATCCCCGCAAATATCTCATCCAAACTATTGTTTCGCTTCTTAGCCAATCTTCTTATCAAAATAACCACAGATATAATAATCAAGGCGAGTACAGCAGCCCCTATAATGATAATCAGCGAACTTAGGTCCGGGTTTAATCCGGTCTTTTCCGAAACATTCAAATCCATATTTAGCAGTATCCAATCAAGGAATTCGCCTAATTTGCCTAAGAGCCATTCCCGCCAATCTATCCATCGACCCATCAAACGATTGTATTTGCCGTCTTTCAACGTCTCTTGCATTGCCTGGTTAAAATCCATGTAGAGTACTCTCCAGCCGTTCAAGGATCATAGCTATGTGCAAACCTTCCTTTTTCATCTTTTGGTTAAAAAATATAACAGATGTTAGGATATTAATGAATGACGAGGCGATTACGCCGGTGATAATGCTAATTCCGTAATATAACAGCCATGCCGTTGAACTTATAGAAACCAATAGAATAGGGTTATCACTTGTAAAAGCAATCAGAATTCCGATCAAGCCGCCGGGCAAACTCATTAATGAATATTGCAGCATGATAATACCACCGTAGAAAATACATCTAATTCCTAATGTTTTCCAGAATTCGCCCTTAATAAGCCGATAAGAATGTATAAGAGCCGCGAAGAAATGTTTGCGGTCGAACAATCCCGCGGGAACAGCGAGTATAAAGTAATGATAGATAATAAGTCCAAGCAAAAAAGTTAGCAATATGACTATAAAGGTTGCTATGACTGGGATTGCGCCGGCAAGATTGG
>JAISRJ010000305.1 GCA_031273705.1 Clostridiales bacterium | reverse complement strand
GTCACTGGCAAATGCTTACGCACGTGAGTATAAAACTCTATTGAATTTGACCGACAACCGTATATAGTTGAGACAAAATCTGCGCCGCCTTTGCGCGTGTTACAGGTTGAGTGGGATTAAACAGACTATTCGCTGATTGAACAATAATACGTTTATTTACGGTTAACGCCACATTATCCAAGTCCGTAACTGATTTTGAGAATTCGTTGCTGTCCCGATACGTGGATAATACTGTACTTGTGGAACCTTTTAGTTTAAATCCACGGTATTTAAGCGCTCTTCCCACAAACGCGGCTATTTGAATATTGTTAATCGGCAGGGTAGGCGAGAATGTTGTCGGCGACGTGCCCGCCAATATAGTAGGATTGTTCACCTTGGCGAGCGATCTTATATGACCGTTTTCCCATGACGGCAGATCAATAAATTTGGAACTAGCGGCGGTAGACGCGTTCGTATCCCGTTTTAATATCTTGGCGAGCATAACCGCTATTTCCGCTCTGTTTATGGTATCGTTAGGGTTAAATTTACGACCTCCGGTTCCAATTACAACATTTTGAGTTCTTAATTGATTTATGGATTTGCGTAAATCTTCATCCAGATCAGCTATATCATCAAAATTGGCGGCGTCATTAACAATTATGTTCTCATCAAGTTCGGGAGTCAACCTGCTGCCATGATAATCCTGACCTTCTATCTTTCCGGTTACGTCATTATATATAGAAACCAATCTTGTATTTGTTTCCAGATCAACTAACGCTTGATATTCTTTCTCTCCCTCAATTTGGGGCAGGGAAACTATAACAGGCAGCTCCGTCGAGTCCTCCGGAAAATAATCCACCGCGTTCATGCCGTCAACCTGCGACACGGTTATAAGAAAGTCCGGATCCTCGGCGGTAAAATCTTTATCTGCCCGGTTAGGATCCTTTTCCGCGCATACAGTTTCAATAAATTCTCGTGAAAACGCCAGTGTATAGCCTTCCGTTTCTACCCTTACAGTGTCAACTTCCGTAAAACTCGCGGACGGCTCTACCACTATCCTAAGTCCTTTATTGTGATGCGTCTTGAAATTAACAATTTTACGTTGATCACGCTGCTCTTCAACGCCATTTTGTGTCAGCACTCCATTTAAAGCTTGCAAGGTGTCCTTGGAATTTTGCAGCAACGGATTGACCGTCTGTTCGTTTATGTATATTAGTCCGCTTTCGTTATACGCGCTTGCGGCTTGAGAAGCTGCCTCGTCTACATACAATTGCAAGGTGTATATGCTTTCTGGCCGCGATTTATCCGACGCGGATAAGTTGTCAATCGCGTTTTGCACCGCCGCGACAGCGGAAGCTTTATCATGTACATTTTCTAACGTGTTTCCGTTATATGTATTAACATTTGGGTTATATGGCGGTATCTGACCGGTTATCTGCGGCGTGGGAGAGGGAATAGTATTTGTAGTATTATAACTTTTTGGCGGCTTTGGCATACCCGGCGCGTTAGTTACATACGCCGTCGAAGTATTAGTGGTGAAAACGGCGGTTACAACCGCGTCCGAGGGCGGCATGGTAAAGTTCGTCTCCGCCGCGGTCTCATCCTCTATTACGCCCGCGGTCGCCGTCCATTTAATAAAAGATTCACCGCTGTTAGGCACGGCGGATAGCTTTATCTTGTCGCCGCTTCTTTTTTTTCCATCATTATTCACGTCAGTTCCGGAAGCCAGAACACCATTTCCGCTGGTTTTAATAGTAAGATTGTAAGTCACACTGCTTCCACTGCCGAGAATACTTAAAAACAAATCATATAATTGATTACCATCATAACTAATAATATTGTAATATCCTCTGTTATTAACAGAATTCATAAAATTCGCGTAACCGGCGGAGTCGATACCTAACGCAAAGGCATTTACACCACTGTTATTGCTAATCATATTATTATAAGCATTCTTTGCGGAAGTTACATCATTCGGTATTCCGTCAGTAAGCAGGACTACATTCTTAACGGCGGTATCGGGTATTATAAGCGCGGTGCTAAGCGCGGAACCGGTCAGTATTTCATCCGCCAATTTAAAAGCGGCATCCGTTGGGGTATTTCCGTAAGCATATAATGAATCAACGAAAGTCTGCAATTCTTCTACCTTATCCGTAAACCCGCTGTTATTTTGGGTTATATAGCTGCCGGAACCAACTCCATATGCAACTAAAGCGACTCTATTGTTTGAGTTTTTTTCTATCGCTGTTTCAACAAACAACCTTGTAGCTTCTTTAAGTTTTGTAATTTTATTTCCACTGCTCATACTGCCCGACACGTCTAACAGCAGTATGGTGTAAGAGTCCGGAAAAGCGTCCGTCGGATCGGCCGCGGTTGGAACAACGTAAATCCACGGAGTAATAAAAGACGCTATTAGTACCACATACAGTAATTTCCTAAAGCCTGTCATTCGTATAACCCCCATAAGTTTTTTTGTGTTCCTTTACCTTGCCTTACCCTATTTCCGCCACAGACAAAAAAGCCTCCTAAACTTTTGTCCGCCAAATTACGGAATACAATGGATCAGACAGCAGAACATTATCTTCTGTAACAACCACATCCGCCAGGGTACTCCAAGACGGAATAATATCCTGTACCAAAGCTTCTTTATATGTTAATTCGCGTTCTGTAGTCGGGCTTGCTTTGCCCATAACAGTCATACAATTTTGGGCTACGCCGTCAAGAATTTGAATTCTGCGCAGTACATTATAATCTAATACATAAAGACTTTCGTTCACGTATCTTAACGCGACAGGCATATAGAAACGCGGAGCGTCGCCGTCAATAAACGCCTTTTCTTCTGAAATGCCGGCGAAATTATAAAGTTCGCCGTCTTTGTATTTTTGAATCACGCCTGTTTCGGAGCTTGCCAAATATACAGAGCCGTCGTCCGCGCAGGTAAGGCAGTTTGTGCCGCCAGGAAGCGAATCCACAAGTAACTCCGCGTTCTTCCAAGAATCCAAGCCCATGGATTTTAACGCTATCCCACCCGCCACATAATTCTCTTCTATAAAATAAAGCACACCTTCATTGGAAATATCATAATCCAAGATAGCGGAATATTGATAATCGGCAAGGTAAATTCCGTCCGGATCCCCCAGCTTTTCTATACCATAAAGGAGAGTACCGCTCTCATCCTCATACGGATTTATAAGCAAATACGCGTCATTGCCAAAAGTCCGCACTTTGCTGTACGAAAACCAAGGTTTATCGGGATCGACAGTAATAATTTCTTCGCCGTTGATCTTGCGAAGCCAGCCCGAATCAATCACATAAATCGTGCCACCCGGAAGGGTATCCATGCTTTCGGGCCCGTAAAAAGCGGCGCTTCGCAGCAGTCCGTCCTCCATGGCGTGCTCTGCCGAACCCGCGTAAACATCCGCGTAAGAATCTTTTCTGTACCACTGCGATATTTGAGTTAGATTCTCCATCGGTTCTACGACATTTACATTCAAAATTACTTCTTTATCCCTGTAAGAGCCGGTGACTTGCGTTTTGCCCAAGTTAAGCCCCAGTACCCTCGCCCCGTCAAAGGCGGCGATATTATTATCAGAAAATTCCCAACGAATATCGTCGGCGTTAATGGCGTCAACGTCTCCGTCGCTATGTACTTTATCAATTTTAAGCAGGCTGGAGTGCTGAACACTTACAGTCATAACCATCGGTTTAGCGTCGATTATGGAATTTTGCTCATCGGCGTAGATTACATAGCCTCCGGCGAAAGTGCTTGCCGAAACAACGAACATAAACGCCGCCGCCGTCGCGAATACCCGCCGCCATGTTAAATACCCCGTCAATTTATACGAAGCGCCTTCGGCGCTTCTAAGAGCAAGCAGCACTTGTTGCGCCGATTGATATCGCCGCGAAGGATCCACAGCCATACATTTTAAAATAACGTCGGCAAGATCTTTCGAGACCATACCTTTTATAATATTCTGATTGGCAACAGTAGGCAGTACGCCGGTCAGCAACCGAAAAATAACCACGCCAAAACTATAAATATCCGTCCGCTCGTCCGTAGTAATTTGAGTTTTTTTAACCAGCGAATCGCCGAACCGAACATTTACCAGCTTAGCGTATGTCTCCGGAATTTCTATGGGAAGCTGCTCCGGCGCGGCATATTGAAAGGTAATACCCGTAGTTCGCGGTGCGGAGGCGTTATTGTACTTGGCTATACCAAAATCGATAAGTACCAGCCGGTTTCCAAAAGTCAAAATCACATTCGAGGGTTTTATATCAAGGTGTGTAATATTCAGCGAATGCAAATACATAAGAATTTGCGCCAGTTGCTCCGCCCAATCCTGAATAACAACCTTGTTAAGAGAGTCTTCCTGCTTTAGCAAATCAGATAAGGTAATACCTTCTATGTAGCTCTCAATCAAATACACTCCATTAGTATCGTTGAAAATATCAACGATTTTCGGCAGCCCCGGATGATTAAGATGGCGGAGTAAATCTTCCTCGTTAGCCAGCTTGCCAAAGTATGAGGGTATGTACTTTAAAATCCATCTGTTGCCCAGCTTTGTATTTTTAACAATAAATACACGACTCATGCCGCCGCCAAAGATTTCGCTTTCTACTTTGTACTTGCCCTCAAGCACAGCCTCGTTAAAATTATTTAAACCGTATCGTTCACCCGCTTGGGATGATGAAGAAAAAGCGGTGTTGGATATTTTAGAAGATGAGATACGCGGCTTGTCGCCGACGTCCGCCAATGTAATAGTCAAGTTTTCGTTTTGCTGTTGGTTGTCTCCCAGAGAAGTTAAGGTTTGTGATTCCAGACTAACGGTCTTTTGCAGTTCTTTCATAGCCGTGATAGTACGTGTAATGTCATTGCCTTTGGATATTTTTTCGTTCAGCAAATTTTTGATCAGTTTGCTTTTTTTATTGGTTACAATCAAGTAGATTGTAACCGCAAATGTAATGGTCAGGCATATGGCGCTGACGACGAACATAATGGTGTCCGGGTACATTTTTTCCCTCCTTGCCTATAGCACAAATAACCAAAGCTATGGAATCGCGATACGTTCACATAATTTTACTGGTTGAATTATATATTAAATTCTTTAATGTGTAAATCTATTAATATTTCATATGCGTGACATCATTTTTTATCTTATCGCAAAATGCATTGTGGCGCGTTTGTTTGGTGAACTAGGGCGAAAGCATTTACTTTTCAAGCCTAAAATGCTCTGGTAAGTTAGGCGCGCGTCTACGCGCGGGTGATCCACTGGGGTTTGACTTTTAGACTGTGACAGGATATACTTTAAAAAGTAATTTTTAGCGACTCTTGTGGCTATGCGGCTTTGCTGTCGTATAGATAAAAAAGTGAAGCGGGTGAGATTCCCGCGCGGTACCGCCGCTGTATGCGTGTGAGCCCTTAATCGAGGCGAAAGCCGGTCACTGGACGGAGAAAACTGTCTGGGAAGGCTGATTAATGGGCGTGGCTTTTTTGCTTATCACGCGAGCCAGAAGACCTACAGGAGTTTTACTCGCGGCGTGTACCGCGCACTTGTCATGAAAAAACGGTCATGGCGGCTTAATTGCCGGCATGATTTTTTATTGTGCGAAAACCGGACATTTGCCAGCAAACTACTTTGGAGGGCTTTATGAAAAAATTGTTGTTAACCGTTATTATCGTTCTGTCGCTTATAGGTTGTTCCGCGGCCAAAAATACTTCGGGTTCTATAATTGATATGGCAGGCAGAACCATTGAATTATCCGAGCCTGTAACATCCGTCGTCGCCCTTGCGCCCGCGGATTGCGAGATAGTGTACGCCTTGGGCGCGGAGGATTTGCTGGTTGGCAGGGGAGAGTATTGCGATTATCCCGGCGCCGCGTTGGAACTGCCGATTGTCGCTACGGGCGGCGATACGAACATAGAACAGATTATAAGCCTTAATCCGTCATTGGTTATAATGGACACTATGGCGCAGAGCGAAGAACAAGTGCGGCAATTGGAGCGGGCGGGAGTAAAAGTGGCGGTTACGGACGCGGATTCTATATCCGAAGTATATGACGCGATAACCCTAATCGGAACAGTGATAGGCAAGCCGGGCAGCGCGGACGCGTTGATTGCGGATATGAAAAGGGAGTTCGATGATTTAGAAGCGGTCGTCGAGACAGATGATACCATCTATTTTGAGGTTTCGCCGCTGGAATCCAAACTCTGGACGGCGGGCGGCGATACTTTTATGACCGAGATAGCCGAGATGGTCGGATTAGAAAACGCCTTTGCCGATGTGGAAGGCTGGGCGGAGATTTCTGAAGAACAGGTTATTGACAGGAATCCCGATTACATAGTTACAATCGCTATGGATTATGGAGAAGGACCCAATCCGGTGGATGAAATAAAGAGCCGGCGCGGTTGGGAAGAAATAGACGCGGTTAAAAATGACAATGTTTGGATATTGGACTCTAACGAGCTGACGCGCCCCGGCCCTCGGCTGACAAACGCGGCTAAGTCATTATTAGAACTACTGAATGAGGGTGAGTGAACTGAACCAAAAAGCCCTTCCTTTGCTAACCTTTGCGACTTGCGTTGTTTTTTTAATCTGTGTGTGCGTGGGCAGCGTGAATATTCCGCTGCCCGACACGCTGTCGGCGTTATTTGGCGTATATGTTGAAAACACGGTCCATGCGAATATAATACAAAACGTGCGTACGCCGCGCGTTATTTGCGTTGCTCTTACGGGCGCCGCCTTGTCTTTATGCGGAGCCGCTATGCAGGGATTGCTGCGTAACCCGCTGGCGGACGGATCGACATTGGGCGTTTCCGGAGGCGCCGCGCTCGGCGCCGTGGCTTCTATGGTTTTGGGAATAAATATTCCCGGGCTGCCTTTTGCCGGAACAACTGTCATGGCTATATTATTCGCGTTTTTGTCATTGTTGATAATATTGGGCCTGACATTTAAAGTCGATCATACGTTTAGTACAAATACCATAATTTTGATGGGAGTGGTATTTTCTATGTTTGCGAGCAGTATGATCAGCTTGATGATTGCGTTCGCCGGTGAAAATATTACTTCGGTTACTTTTTGGATGATGGGTTCGCTGGAAGGATCGGATTTAACAGACATATTGCTTTTGGGCGCAGCCTTACTTAGCTGCGGAATAGTTATTCTCTTTTTATCCAGCGAATTAAACGCGTTCGCCGTCGGTGAGGATAATGCCAGGCATGTGGGCGTTAATGTAAGGCTCGTGAAATTAGAGATTCTTATAGCCGTTTCCATATTAATCGGAGTTTGTGTGTCAATCGGCGGTTCTATCGGGTTTGTGGGGCTGATTATTCCACATATGACACGGTTGCTCGTGGGACCGAACCACAAAAAATTACTGCCCCGCTGTTTATTCTTAGGGGCGATCTTTCTTATGCTGTCGGACCTGCTCTGCCGGGTTATTTTACGCCCAATTGAGTTGCGGATTGGAATAATTACATCAATTGCGGGCTCAGTGACGTTTGTTTTTATATTTATTAACTCGAGGAAAAACTGATGCTGGATGTTATTGATTTAACCGTGACTTTGGGAAATGCGCCTATCGTGCAAAAATTGAGTTTTTCGCTGACGGCGGGCGATTGGCTGATGGTTGTCGGACCCAATGGGGCGGGGAAGAGTACCCTTCTTAACGCGATTGTTAATACTGTACCCTTTGAAGGGCAGATTCTTTTAGGCGGAAAGAGTATTCGAGCGTATAAACCTAATGAACTGGCTAGAAATATCGGTTTTTTAGCGCAGCGTAACCAGATGTTATACGCGTACACGGTTGAGGATGTTGTTCGGCTGGGGCGATACGCCTATTCGGGAGGATTTTTTAAACGGAACGAGGAAGACGAACTAAGAATAGACGAGGCTTTTGAACTAACCGGAACGCGCGCGCTTAAGCATAAAAATGTTATGACTCTTTCCGGAGGGGAGACTCAACGGATGTTTCTGGCGCAGACATTGGCGCAAAATCCTCGATTGCTATTATTGGATGAGCCGACCAATTATTTGGATCTGATATATCAGAAAAAGACTTTTGAGCTGATAAACGAATGGGTTAAAACCCGGAATAGGGGGGTTATTTCCGTAATGCACGATCTGGGGCTGGCACGAAAGTTCGGCCAAAAAATATTGCTTATGAATGGCGGGAAATGCGTTGCCTTTGGTGATCCGGCGGAGGTATTTGTTCCGGAAATTCTTACTGAGGTCTATAAAATGGACGTCACAAAATGGATGCGCGGTTTGCTGGTCGATTGGTAGAGGCAGTTAAATTGGCAGTCATAAAATATCGACAGTCGGCGTATACATATTCCAAACGGTTTGGAGGGCTGCCGATGAATAAGAATTGTATGACCAATCACCATAGGCGATATACGCCCTCTTCGGGCAATAATTCCGCGCGTAACTTTCGTTCTTCTTCAACCGGAAGTGGTTTGCGCCGAAGTAAGCGACCCAATAAGAAATTTGACATTAAAAAAATCATTCAGAGCTTAATTGTCTGCGGAACATTTATTTTTCTGTTCTTTTTATGCAGTAAGCGGATAGACGGCACCGCTTTCTTTTTAAACGCGACGCTACCTAGCTTTTCTATGCAAAAATATGAGGAGAAGCCCTTGAATAAGCTTGGTGTGGACGAAGGCTCGGAATATGTGGACAGCCTGATAAGCGTATCGG
>JAISRJ010000265.1 GCA_031273705.1 Clostridiales bacterium | reverse complement strand
CATCGGTATTCTGGGATAGTCCTCCCGACCAAAAACAAAGCATGGTGCTGCTGAACTACAGCGGTATTGATCCGGAGCAAATCGCTAAAGCGGTCGCGTTGCTGGGTCGGGCTTGGAAAAAATAAAACCTGGCGCCATAAAAATAGTGCGAAACTGGCTCTTTATCCTTGAGTTAGTTTGTGCTAACATATATTTTGCTTTTAAGAAGTTTGCTTTTAAGAGCTGACGACCTATTCGGGAGAGGTGGTGAGAAAATGCGAAAAATACTTTCCGCGGTTGCAATCCTTGTCGTTTTGACTGTTATGTTTTCGGCATCGGCTTTCGCGGTGCCGGAAACTTGGAATGACGTTGTAGACGAAATGGCAGAGGTTTTGGATGAGGCATACAGACTGTACACGACGGGCGACGCGTCTGCCGCCAAGGCGCAGGTGGATGTGGCGTATTACTCGTATTATGAAAAGCTCGGCTTTGAAAGAACGGTGATGGCGCATATATCAGGTAATCGCGCGGCTACGGTTGAGTATCAGTTCAGCTATGCCAAGAAAGATATTAACGCCGGAGAATCTAACGATGCTGTTCGTGAGTCGCTTGATACGTTGGTAAACTCACTTCGAGAGGACGCCAATCATTTGGACGGAAAAGAAGAAAGCGCTTTAAGTGCCTTTTTCGCGTCACTGCTGATTATCACACGCGAGGGTTTTGAAGCGATTCTCATCGTCGGCGCGATTATCGCGTACCTTGTTAAGTCCGGCAACGAAAGCAAGGTTCACGCGGTGTACTGGGGTTCGCTTGCCGCGTTAGGCGCGAGTGTTGTAATGGCGTTCATTCTTAACAGCCTTTCCGGAGCGAACGGAGCGAATCAGGAAATTGTCGAAGGCGTTACCATGCTTGTCGCGGTGGTCGTTCTGTTTTATGTGAGCAATTGGATGGTCTCAAAAGCGGAATCAGCCGCTTGGACGCATTACATAGAAGGTAAAGTTCAAAGTTCGCTCACAAACGGCAGTCTGTTCTCGTTGGCATTTGCGGCGTTTCTTGCCGTTTTCCGCGAAGGAGCCGAAACTATTCTGTTTTATCAAGCCTTGCTTGGCGGAACAAAAACGTATGTGAATATGGTCTGGATTGGCTTGGGCGTTGGCGGTGTGGCGCTTGTGGTAATTTACCTCTTAATCCGCTTTATGAGTATCAAGTTGCCGCTTAAACCGTTTTTCCTCGGCACCAGTATCCTTATGTTCATTATGTCCATCTCCTTTGTCGGTTCCGGCATTAAGGAATTACAAGAGGGGAACGTGGTCGGCGTCACGCCTGTGTCGGGTATTTCGTCGGTAGATATACTCGGAATTTACCCTACGCTGGAAACCTTGATACCTCAACTGCTTTTGCTTCTACTCACGCTTGTCATGTTTTTGATTCAGGTTAGGAAATGGAAAAAAGTACGAGTCAGTACAAATTAAGAACAAAATAAAATTAATTGGAGGTCATAATTTGAAAAAAGTAATGGTACTCTCGCTCGCAATGGTTATGCTGCTTTCGCTTTCTCTTATAGGATGCTCGTCGAATCCGCCCGCGGACGCCGCGGCAGCCGAGTCCGACATAAGCGCGGATACTGGCGCTGACGCCGCGCCTGCTCCCGGCGAGGAAGCCGGTTTTGAAGAATTCCCGATTGGAGACGATATTGAGCTTGGTCCGCTGAACGTTGCGGCGGTATATTTTCAGCCGGTGGATATGGAACCTGCGGGCATGGGTCTCGCGGCATCTGAATCGGATATGCACATTGAAGCGGATATATCGGCTCTTACAAACGATTTAGGCTACGGGGTTGGTGATTTTGTACCGAACCTTACCGTCAGGTATGAAATCGTGAGCAATGACGGCGCGACGAATCTTGAAGGAACATTTATGCCGATGAACGCGACGGACGGTCCGCATTACGGCGCGAACATCAAATTGGGTGACGCCGGTACCTATAAAGTTAAATTTATCATAGAGAGTCCCGAAGCACAAGGCTTTTTACTGCACGTTGATAATGAAACCGGCGTCGCGGGACGCTTTTGGACGGAACCGCTTGTAGCGGAGTGGGATTTCGACTATATCCCGAGGGTTTGGTAGGTAATCGGGTTCATTTGATCTGATTTCTATAAATACCTCGCGGAGTCCGCGCGACGAAAAGCCCGTAAGCAATATGAGGATTTTCGTCGCGTGGATTTCATTTTTTCGCAAAGAGGTGGTGGTTGTGTAATGTTCAAATATCTTATATTGGTAATTCAGAATTCGTTTTCAACCGCTATCATTTTAGCAATGTTGTTTGCGATTATAAAATTGACATTACATATAGACGACGAAAAGAAATGGCCTGTGTTTGGGTTCGTGACCGGAAGCGCGGCCGCGCTGATTTTGGCGTTTTTTAAGCACACGTCGGCGCTTGTAAATCGGGAATATTTTAACACCGCGATTCTTTGCGCGGCGATTCCGGCAGAAATTCTTTTTTGCGTTTTATCTTGGGGCGGCTTATCAAAAACCACTCCAAAGTTATATTCAAAACTGCGCAACATCACAAATTCGCTTGTGGTTGCGGCGCTTTTATTTTACTGCTTACCGGATATATTTTTATATCCAACAGAATTTGTGCTGACCGGTCAAAGCGCGTTCAGCACGGATTTTCTATTTAAGGCGATTGGGTACGCCGCGGGATTGCTAGTCGTTATTATTACAAGTACCGCTTTGCGGAGCGCAAGCACGGGTTTATCATTCAAGACTGTACGGATATTGCTGACCAGCGCGCTTGCAGTCAATATACTGAATCAAATGGCGTCCATCATTCAGTTTTTGATGGCTAGACGCGTTATACCGGTATACAAGTGGCTTTTTGCGGTTATAAAACCAATTATTAACCATAATGAGCTTTTTTTATATGCCATTATACTAATCGCGTCTTTTATACCCGTGAAATTGTTGATTAAAAGTCTGCGTGTTACGGAACCCTATTCCAATCCGGCGGAACATCGTAAAATCCGCTCTATATTATACCGAAAAAGGCGATTGAGCGTGGTCGTGGCGACAGGATATGTTTTGGCGCTCTTAAGTCTGACAGTCGTAAAAACGTATGACTCGCGTGAAGTTGTTCTTTCCCCCGCCGAACCGATGAATATCGTTGGCGAAGAAGTCATTCTTCCCATCGAAACTATCAATGACGGACATTTGCACCGTTTTGTATACACCGCATCGGAAGGCGTAGAAGTCAGGTTTATCGTAATAAAGAAAAATGACGTGTCTTATGGGGTAGGGCTTGACGCTTGCGACATTTGCGGACCTACCGGCTATTACGAGCGCGACGGCAAGGTAATCTGCAAGCTATGTGACGTTGTAATGAATGTTTCTACAATCGGATTTAAAGGCGGTTGCAATCCCGTACCGCTTACCTATTCGATTAGCGGCGGTAATATGGTGATTCAGACAGGTAATTTGGAAAAAGAAAGGAATCGCTTCAAATAAAAAAGAGGGTGTACATATGTTTTGGAGAATGGTAAAAGGCGCGCTTTTCCGTCAAAAAGGAAAAATGCTGATGATTGCCGTGACAATTGCGCTTGGAGCGTCACTGGCTACCGCCATGCTAAATGTTATGCTGGATGTTGGCGATAAAGTGAATCAAGAACTCAAAACTTACGGCGCAAACATCAATGTCGTTCCCAAAGAAACCGCCCTGTTAGACGACCTATATGGCGTCGGTGAAGCCGGCGCGCCGATAAAATACTTAAAGGAATCGGAACTTGGAAATATCAAAACGATATTTTGGGCGTTCAATATTGTGGATTTCGCGCCCTATCTTGAAACTAACGCGCGGCTTAAACTCTCAGATAATGAAATAAAGCTGGTCGGAACGTGGTTTAATCATCATCTTGATTTGCCGACGGGTGAAGCCCTTAATACAGGCGCTATTAACATGAAAAATTGGTGGGATGTTTCCGGCGATTGGCTTTCGGACGATGACGCGGGGTATGCAATGATTGGCAGCCTACTGGCAGCGCAAAACAACATTTCTGTTGACGATGTTGTTTTGATAGAAACACCAACCAGGGCGAAAGAGTTAACGGTTAAAGGCATTTTTAATTCCGGCAGCGACGAGGATGAACAGATATACGTTACACTGGCGACCGCGCAAGACTTGTCCGGTCAAGCGGGAGTCGTAAATCGCGTTGAGGTAAGCGCGCTCACAACACCGGATAATGAGCTTTCACGCCGCGCCGCGCAAAATCCTAAAAGCCTTTCCATTAAAGAATGGGAAACATGGTATTGCACGGCGTATGTAAGCGCGATTTGCTACCAGATTTCGGAAGTTATCACAGATTCGGTGGCGAAGCCAATTCGCCAGGTCGCGGAATCCGAGGGTGAGATTCTGAACAAGACGCAGTTACTGATGCTGCTTATTACAATTCTAAGTTTAGTCGGTTCGGCTCTTGGCATTTCAAACCTTGTGACGGCGAACGTAATGGAGCGCAGCCGCGAGATAGGATTGTTAAAGGCAATAGGAGCCGATAATGCGCCCGTATCATTCTTGATACTGACAGAAATTTTTATAACAGGTATTGTGGGCGGCGTAGGAGGGTATTTTATGGGGCTTGGCTTCGCACAGATAATAGGGCAATCCGTTTTTGGCGCGGCTATCAATATAAAGCCGATGGTGATTCCGCTTGTAGCTGTTTTGCTGTCAATTGTAATTTTAGTCGGAAGTATTCCGTCAATCCGGCTTTTGCTGTCGCTTCGCCCGGCGGAAGTCCTTCATGGCAGGTGATTTTTGATGAAACGACAAACTTTATACTTTAGAATGATAACAGGTTCCCTCCTTCGCCGTCGTTCAAGAATGTTTGTGGCGCTGTTAGCTGTGGCAGTAGGCGCGACGATTCTCTCTGGGCTTGTTACGATTTATTATGACATACCTCGTCAAATGGGTAAAGAGTTTCGCGCCTATGGCGCAAATCTTATTTTTGTTCCTTCCCAAAACGGCTCTACGATTAGTCGAATAGCTGTCGAAAACGCATCCGCGCTTATCCACGGAAATATGCTCGGAATAACGCCATATCGCTACGAGTCTGGAAAAATCAATGAACAACCATTTATGGCGGCGGGAACGGATATGGAAGGCGTGAAGAAAACAAGTCCATATTGGTTTGTCACGGGTGAATGGCCTACTGACGACAAAAGTGTGCTGATTGGACAGAAAGTAGCGGATTTAATTCGTCTGTCCACCGGAAGTGTTTTTACATTTTCTGGAACTGACTCTGCCGGGACAACGTTTAACCGTGATTATACCGTGTCGGGCATCGTTCAGACAGGCGGCAGCGAAGAAGAGTTTATATTTATGTCAATTGACGAGTTGGATAACGCGATGGGAACAAGTAATGAAATTGATGTGGTTGAGTGCAGCGTATCGGCGGGCGAAGCGGAACTCCAAAATTCTGCGGACCAAATCAATGAATCCGTTGATGGAATAACAGCCCGCATTGTAAGGCGCGTCGCGGAATCCGAAGGCACTGTGTTGACCAAACTTCAAGCGTTGGTATATCTAGTAACGGTAGTAGTATTGTTGCTTACCATGATTTGTGTCGCAACGACAATGATGGCGGTCGTTATAGAACGCCGCCGCGAAATTGGGTTAAAAAAAGCTCTTGGAGCATCAAACAAAAGTATTATTGCGGACTTTTTGGGCGAGGGGATATTTTTGGGCGGTTGTGGAGGATTGCTCGGTTCGGCGCTGGGTTTTGCGTTCGCGCAGGCGGTCAGTATGAATGTTTTCGGGCGTTCGATTTCGATTCAGCCGCTTTTGATACCGATAACATTTGTCGTGTCTGTCGCGGTAACAGGCATTGCCTGTATGATACCCGTCAAAAACGCTGCGGACGTAGACCCCGCGATTGTTTTACGCGGCGAATAGTAAGGAGGAAGTATGAATCTGTTGGAAATCAAAGATATATCTAAAATTTACGGTTCTGTGGCGGCTCTCCAAAATGTAAGTCTATCTGTCGAGCAGGGCGAATGGCTGGCGATTATGGGTCCGTCCGGTTCGGGTAAAAGCACTATGATGAATATAATCGGCTGTATGGACAAACCCACTGGCGGCTCCGTGTTTTTAGACGGTGTGGATATATCAAAAGAGAGCGCAAAGAATCTTACAATTATGCGCAGGGATAAGATAGGACTAATTTTTCAGCAATTCCACCTGATAAATTATTTGACGGCATTGGAAAATGTAATGGTAGCGCAATACTATCACAGTCTCCCGGATGAAAAGGAGGCGCTCGCCGCACTTGAACGCGTGGGTTTAAAAGACAGAGCTAAACATCTGCCAAGCCAGCTTTCCGGTGGAGAACAGCAACGTGTATGTATTGCGAGGGCGCTCATTAATTATCCCATGCTTATTTTAGCGGACGAACCGACAGGGAATTTGGACGAAACAAATGAGAAAATTGTGCTTGATATTCTAACGCAGCTTCACAAAGAGGGTAGCACGATTATTGTCGTGACACATGACCCAGAGGTTGCGGATGAAGCGCAGCGCACAGTTGTTTTGGAGCACGGACGCGTTGCGAGGATTGTAAAAGGAAATAACGTCAAGGGAGCGGACATATGAAAAAAGTAATATTCTGGACTTTGTCGCTCGCCCTTTTATTTGTAACACTTACGGGTTGCGGCGGCGCATCCTATTCGGACGGAACTTATATGGGGATAAGCTCTGAGGATGAAGAAGGCGCTTACGGTGAAGTAACCATAACAATAAAGGACAGCAAAATAACCGATTGCCAATTTGTAACATGGCAAAGGGATGGAAGCATAAAGGATGAAGAATACGGAAAAGTGAATGGTGAGATATCCAACCAGGACTATTATGACAAAGCGCAATTTGCGGTTGCCGCAATGAAACAATATGCCGAGGGTTTAGTCGCCCCGGGTTCGCTTGATGATATTGACGCGATAAGTGGAGCGACGATTGCCTACGACCAATTTACTGAAGCGGTTAAAGACGCGTTGACTCAAGCAAAAAAAAGCGGCTAGATGTCTTTCATATCTGAAAACACCTGATTTTACATAAAGAACTGTTTAGCCCCATCCCCTATATCCGCAAGATAGAAGTCTGGGGTTAAGCCGGTTCGTCTTTGATAGTTTTTGCCAACTTCGCGAATAAACTCATCCACGCTGTTAATATCTACTAGGCTGACGGTGCAGCCCGCAAATCCTCCGCCTGTCATGCGAGAGCCTAATACACCCGTTATTTTCCAAGCTTCCTCCGCCATAGCATCCAATTCTGGTCCGGTTACCTCATATAAATCTCTCAGTGAGATATGAGAGAGATTCATTAATACTCCAAAGCGTTTCAAGTTACCCTTTTTCAAAGCCTCTACGGCTTCCAGCACTCGCGCATTTTCATAAATCGCGTGTTCGGCGCGTCTACGCGCGACCTCATCCTCGATCATATTTTTGTCAGCTTCAAATTGTTCCGGTGCTAATTGGCACAGATATTGAATATCATATTTTTGCTTAAGAAATTTAAGGGCGCGTTCCGATTCTTTTCGACGAATATTATACTCCGACGAAGCCAATTGGTGACGGACGTTAGTATTAGAAATAATTAATTTGTAGCCGTCTATTCTAAGCGGAACATACTCATGCGTAATCTTATTGCAGTTCAGCAACAGAGCACAATCTTTCTTTCCCATTGCAACTGCGTACTGATCCATAACGCCGCAATTCATACCCACAAAATCATTTTCGGCGGCTCGCCCCATAATAGCCATTTCACGGCGATCAATATTGCACTCGAAAAGGGTATTTAAAATAACACCCATCAAAAGTTCGATACTTGCCGAGGACGACAGCCCCGCCCCGTTCGGCAGATTTCCTTCTATTAAAATATCTGCTCCATTTATTTCATAGTTTGCCATTTTAAATTGAAAGGCGACGCCCTTCATGTAATTTGCCCAGCCATCCTCCGCATCATAAACCAGATTGTTAATGTCCGAAGAGACTCTTAACGGAAAATTAGCCGATGCGAATCGAATCAAACTGTCGTTTCTTTTCCTTACGGAGGCGTAAGTTCCCAGACTTAACGCGCATGGAAACACGTATCCTCCATTATAATCAGTATGTTCCCCTATCAGATTGACCCTTCCCGGCGAAAAGAAGAGCAAAGGC
>JAISRJ010000193.1 GCA_031273705.1 Clostridiales bacterium | reverse complement strand
CTCCGGACGCCGAGTATTTTTCGCATTATGGCATATCTTTGGACGAGGATCGGTTTTATTACCGATACGAGCAAAATATGATCGGTAATTATATGCCTGATATATATGTGATATCGAGGTAGTCTTATGAAAAGGTTTGGTTTAACAGAAGCGAAAGACTCAGAATCCGGAAGCGGCATGATAGAACTTATGATGGTAATGACATTAATGCTGCTGTTTGGGGTAACTATATACCAGATTATTTTAATGGGAAGCGATACTTTACAGCGGATCGAAACCCAACGAAACGCGCAGTCTGACGCGCGGGTGGCATTGTCTTATCTTAATGTCAGGACAAAGCAGTTTGACGGGGCGGATCAAGTTACGATAAAGCCGAATGGGGTAAATGGACAGAATTCGCTGGCTTTTCGTTATCGGCACGAAGAAGCCGAATATGATTTGTGGGTTTTTTGGGCTGACGGACAATTGATGGAAGCCATCGCCGGTGTGGATGAAGAACCGGACTGGTTCGGAGCCAGCACCATAGCGCGAATCAATTCTTTTGAGACGGTGTTAGAAAATCAGGTTCTAAAAAATACAATCACATATACCTATGGAAGGAAGGAGCATGAAATGTCTAATATGCTATATATACGCAGCTATGGGACATAATGTAACGGATGAATCGGGATTCTCTCTGTTGGAATCGCTCATTTCCGTAGCGATATTGGCTGTAATCAGCGGATTTATATTGCAAATGTTTATATCCTCGTCTATGGTAAATCAAAAAGCTCAAAATTTAGATGTAGGGTCGGCCGAAGCAATAAGCGCCATCGAAGTTGTAAAACAATCCTCAAATCAGGATGATATTAGAAGTAATTCGTTTTTTGAGGGCTGCGTTTTTGAAGAGACCGAGGGGCTGAAAATAACAAAATATTATGATTCAAAATGGAAACAAGTCTTTGACGCTAATAAAACAAATGCGGCGAAGTTTATTTTGAATGTTAAGGTAACTCAAGCGGAGGGATTTGAAAGAGAAAAATACTCGGATATTGCCTTACAAGGAGACTATGTAGTATCACGGGAGCTTGCCGGTCTAAATGATATATTCGCGACGATTGTGGAGATAACGCCGGAGAATAAACAGATAGAACTGATAAGCCTTAACACGTCCAAATATATTAATACCTAGGTGATTTTATGAAACTAATAAATGATGAAAGCGGAGCGACGTCTGTATTGATATTGTTTATGATGATAACTCTGGTTACATTGGGAGCGTATTCTATAACGTCGGCGCATGTAAATTATATCTTCTGCCAAAAAGCGGTTGAGTGGAATCAAAACTATTATGAATGTGACAAGGCGGGGGAAAGATTTTTGGCGGACATAGACTCGGCGCTTAACGAGGCGGAACGGCGGACAGCGTTGAATTTATTGGGTTCTAATAACATAAATTATGATCAGTCGTCACAAGAAGAGCTAAGTACATTATATTTGGAGTATGTAAATGAAGAACTGGGTAAATTGTATCAAAAATACCATGAGATGAACTATAAAAATAATAAGATTACAACAGATGTGTCTATCGGTAGGTTTCATATTTCGATAGAAGTGGAAATTTTACCTTTAAGATATTTGTTTGCATCATCGGGGGACGCAAGTTCATCTGACGAAACAAAACGCTATTCGGTAACGCGTTGGGAACAATGGCAGGATTTGCAATTGGAATCCACCGAGCAGTTATGGGATGGGAATATAACTATAGAAGAAATCGAATAAGTATTGGAGGGATATTATGAGGTATTTGTTTAATTTCGCCATAATGTTGGTAATATGCTTCTTTATGCAATTAACAGCGTTGGCGGTATCCATTGATACTACTCAGATACAAAAGGGTTTGGTCGGAATACAATACAGCGGAACCATGTCAAAAATAATAAAGGTCACGGTAGAGGCCAACGGCAATAAAAATGTCTATACGGTCCCCGATAACACTCCTAATTTTGTACCGCTTCAAATGGGTAATGGTACGTACAAAATCACCGTGTTAGAGAATGTAAGCGGTACAAAATATAAACCGTTAAAGACTGAGACTATTGAAGTCAAGAATGTCGATGTAAATACTATGTTTACATCACCGAGTTTTCTCGCGAATTTTAATGCCAGTATGGAAGCTATAAAAGGCTATATGAATCTGACTAAGGAAAAACAAGCTAAGGAGGCAATAGAGTTAGTTTACGCGGACCTGGTTAAAGGTTACAGTTATGATTTTAGTAAAATAAATAATCTGCCTACCGACTATGTTCCTGTAATAGATGAGATGTACAAAAAGAAAGCGGGTATATGCTATGATTACACTGTGTTGATGGCCGCCGCGCTACGCAGCAAGGGCATACCTACGAAAATTGTAATGGGTTACGCGCCCGGGGTAAAAGAATATCACGCGTGGAATGAAATATTGATTGACGGCAAGTGGGTTGCGGTAGATACCACCTACGACTCGCAGATGTATAAAGCGAAAGTCGAATATAGCTTCGCCAAGGATGCCAGCAAGAGGTCGGTTGTCAAGATTTACTAAAAGCATTCACCATCCGCCCCCATGTGGCTTAGCTTCGCAGCCCTTATGCAAAGCCCACGGGGGAGGGGGGTATAGTAATATTGATTTTTATCGTAAAGAGGGGCAGGCCCATAGCCCAAGCGCGGGATTATCGACATAATAAAATTCCTCTCCATTTGGAAGGGTATTAAATCCCTCTCGGTGAACGAAGGGGCGATATTTGTTCGCGGCAGATTCATAATCAGAATGATTGTACCCTACATTTTCTATCGTTTCGCGGTCAAGTTTAATTACGGCGTATGTAATTTTGAAACGTCCCTCCGAAGAACCGTGAATCAAATGAGCCGCCACAGATAGGTTTTCATTAAGATCAGACGCGCATTTTAATAGTGAGACTATGTATTCTCGTCCTTTATAGCCGTATTTTCTAATGAGATTGTCGTTTGTGAAATCCTCTCCGAATTTCGCGACGCCCGGAGCCAGAATTACCAGCTCGCCGCCATCCTCTATAGCCATGCGTGTGCGATATATGGCTTTGTTCGCCAACCAAGCGCTTTTAAATTCATTGAGGTCTAGATTGACTACCATTTTTTTTACGGGTTTACCCACTAAAAAAATATTCTTTTCGTGACTTAATTCCGCCGCTTTTTCAAACATCTCACGTCCCTTGCCCGCAAATACCCCATGAACATTTACTTCACGACCGTGACCGGTGGTGACGGTTAGTAAGTAGGTAATCGGAATGTCCTTTAGGAATTTATCTTCGGCATAGTTGAAAAGTTCGCGCACAGGCGTTTTAACGCGTCCAATAATTCGCTCCATACCATAAATTGCGCCCAACATATGCGAACCGTTGATTATACTGCCGCCTCCGCAGCCGACAAAGATATTTTTGTTGTGATTAGACATTCCGGCGACTTCATGCGGTACAACCTGACCGATAGAGATAATCGCGTCGAATGATCGATCTACGATAGCTTTGCTGACTTCAACATCTATTGAATTATTTACTAAACCTTCGGATAACCGTGATACATATTCACCGGGTATTTCCCCAAGCTTTACTATCCCCCCGCGCCAGTCATGGCGCAGAATTTTTTTGTAAGGTATCATACCTCCAAAAAAATCACACACTTCCTGTTCGGTCATATGATCATGTGTACCCGTAGCCGGCAAAACACTAACGGCAAGACCTTGTTCGCTTAACTTCTTATAAAGATGCGCGGTGATTTGCCCGCCGAAGGAATGAAACCGGGTGTAGTCCGGCGGAAGCAATAAAAACTTGCGGCCGTTAGGCGTAAGTTCTCCTATTGCTTCATCTATAAGATCAAATATACACTCTTCATTCAAGGGGCTGTCAGATTGAATAGAAACATAATTTTTCATAGTATTGTCCTCATGGATTGCAATATTGAAGCGGATTAGTGAATCGTCTCTATTTCACAGATTTTCTATCTGCCAGTTTATTTCAATTCCATAATTCTGTTTCAAGAATTCGTTGGTCTTGGAAAAATGTTTGCAACCAAAGAAGCGCCCTCCCGCCAATGGGCTGGGGTGAGCCGCCGTTAACACCAGGTGAATGGGGCTGACAATAAATTCATTTTTTGCGGCGGCGTCTTTACCCCAAAGTAAAAATACAACCGGATCGGTTTTTCCGTTCAATGTTTTTATTACATTACCGGTGAATATTTCCCAGCCTCTCTGCGCGTGAGATTTACTTTTGCCCGCGCGTACCGTCAGGCACGTATTCAGCAGCATAACGCCCTGCCTGGTCCAGCTTGCCAAATAGCCGTTGTTAGGTATGTAAGTCCCCACATCCTCGTGCATTTCGATGAATATATTTCGCAGCGACGGCGGGATTTTTGCGGAAGGCTGCACCGAAAAAGCCAGCCCATGCGCTTCGCCGGGTTTGATATATGGATCCTGCCCCAGTATAACCACCTTGACGTCTTTATAGGGGGTATATTTTAACGCGTTGAAAATATCATTCATAGGCGGGTAAACAATATTGCCGGTATACTCGGATTTCAAAAACTTCCTAAGATTTAAATAATAGGTCTTTTCAAACTCGCCCTTCAGAATCTCATCCCAATCATTATTTAGTGATACCATCTCCGCCATCCTCTTTCGCTTGATATTTACATTATAGACCAAAATACGCCGCGTATCAATGAAAGATTTCGTGATATACTCCCATTGCGAACCGCCTCCATTTGGGGTATACTTATTGTGGTATTGCGGTTTTTTAGGCGCTGTGGCAATGAAGATTATACCATGCCCATGCGCTGTTCTGAGGTGAAGAAACATGCAAGGCAGTTCAAAACATTTGGAGCATTTGGCGGAATTGTTCCCGACAATCGGTAAGGCGTCCACAGAGATTATTAACCTGCAGTCAATATTGAACCTTCCGAAAGCGACCGAGCATTTTCTGTCCGACATACATGGGGAATTCGAGGCGTTCTCTCACGTATTGCGAAATGGTTCGGGGGCTGTGCTGAAGAAGATCGACGACGTGTATGGAAATAATTTGTCAGAGAAAGATAAACACACCCTCGCGGCTGTTATTTACTATCCCAAAGAAAAAATCTCCTGGACGAGAAAGTCTATGCAGCCAATGGAAAATTGGTATGAAATTACACTTCATCGTCTGATTGAAGTATGCAAAAAGACCTCGTCGAAGTATACGCGCAGTAAGGTTCGTAAAGCTCTGCCTCCGGACTACGCCTATGTTATTGAAGAACTTATTTCAGAAAAATCAGAAGTTCTCGACAAAGAGGCTTATTTCACCTCTATCATCCACACGATTATCGAACTGGGTCAGGCGGAGGACTTTATCGTGGCGATGGCCGAACTGATTCAAAGGTTAGTCGTGGATCATTTACATATTATCGGCGATATTTATGACCGTGGGCCGGGTTCTCATTTTATTATGGATTTGCTCTGCGGGTATCATTCGCTGGATATACAATGGGGCAATCATGACATTGTTTGGATGGGCGCGGCAAGCGGACATATGGCTTGTATCGCGAACGTCATTCGGCTGTGCGTGTGCTACGGCAATTTGGAAGTCTTGGAAAACGGCTATGGTATAAACATGTTGCCGCTGGCGACGTTTGCTTTGGACACTTACCATAATGATCTATGCGAAAATTTCAAAACCTATGACTGGGGTGACGACTCCGAATCGGAACTGTCGGCGAAAATGCATAAGGCAATCGTCGTCATTCAATTTAAGCTGGAAGGTCAGCTTATCCGTCGTGAGCCGTCGTTTCATATGGACGACAGGTTGCTCCTGGACAAAATCAATAGAAAGACCGGGACAGTGAGGATCGGTGGGGAAACGTATCACATGTCGGACGCGTTCTTCCCAACTGTGGATGAAAGTGAGCCATATCAGTTAACCCCGCAAGAGGCGGCTGTGATGGAGCGACTGCAATCGTCTTTTCGTCATTGCGAGAAATTACGGAAACATACTGAACTTTTGCTGCGCTTCGGCGGTATGTACAAGATTTATAACGGTAACTTGCTTTACCACGGTTGCGTTCCGATGAATAATGACGGAAGTATTAGAGCGATAGATTTGTACGGCGCAAAGTATAAAGGACGAAAGCTGTTTGACATGCTTGACACGTATGTTAGAAAGGCTTTTTTCTCATTGGATAAACAAGAAAGAAACCGTGGACGCGACATTATGTGGTATCTTTGGAACGCGCGAGACTCTCCGCTGTTCGGCAGAAATAAAATGACGACATTCGAGCGGTATTTTCTTAGAGAGCCGGAAACACATACAGAAGTCAAAGATCCGTATTATGACATTCTGGAGCGCGTCGAAACCGCTAACGTGATATTGGAAGAGTTTGGACTGGATCCCGGTGCCGCGCACATAATAAATGGTCATGTGCCTGTCAAAGCCGGAGAAAATCCGCTTAAATGCAATGGCAAGATACTTTTTATAGACGGTGGGTTTTCTAAGGCATATCATAAAAGAACAGGAATCGCCGGATATACGCTGATCTATAATTCATATGGACTTACGTTGACGGCGCACGAACCGTTTGAATCCGTCGATGCCGTGGTTAAATACGGGCGAGACATCGTTACTAAGCGTATCCCCGTCGAAAAAGCGACAGAAAGAAAGTTGGTTGGCGACACCGATACGGGCGTTAAAATAAAGGAGCGCATCGACGAGTTAAAAGAATTGGTTCGCGCTTACAGAGAAGGCATATTCTCACGTCAAAGCGGAGTGGCAAGTTTGTAAAATCTGCGTTATAATCAAAAAATATAGGGTTCGGCAAAAAGTTAAATACTTAACCTTTGCCGAACCCCGCTAACCTTCTTTACTCTACGCTGCGGTAATCCGAGCAAAACAGCACCGGATTTTCATCCACACCATATTTTCCGTGTTTAACGCTGATTACCGTGTAATCCAGTAAGTTCAGATAATCCCCGTTAGGGACGAATGTATCCGCAATACCAGATTTCCCCTTCAAGCTGAAGGAACCTTCCAGCCACTTATGCTCATAAATATATCTATAGGTGGCTATGTCGCTTTTGTCGTCTGGCTGAATGTAAAACGCGCCGTTGGCTATAAGAGGGTTCTTTTTTATTTTATACAACTTGCGCATAAAGCCGCTAAGGTCATGATTTACACCAAACGGCATGTACGGTTCCGTAAGAGCGGGCATATCCGCCAGAGCGTATTCCTGCCAGGCTTGAATCAGGGCGGCGCCCTTCAAAAGATAATTAAACGCCGTCCAGCTTCTTAAAGTAGCGTTATTGGTTATAACGGATCTAATCCGCCTGCGATATGGCATCTCTAAAAAACGCAGCTTGCAATGTTCTTTTGGGTACATGGCCTCTTGCCATTCATAAGAATAGGTAAGCGCGCTTAACGGAATATCCCCTCTTAGATACGCATCTACCGGTCGTATTGTGTCAGAGTCCAAACATATGTCAAAAACCCGGAACAATTCCGCGTCCGAGGCGGCATAATGCCCGACGTTTCGATAATGAGCGATTACTTCCGGCTCCAAAGTGTCAGCCAACCAAATAAACTCTGATTTTATTCCGTTTACCTCTTCTCTCGCCTGCTCCCAAAACGCAAGCGGAATTAATGAGGATGAGGAACAGTTGAATCCATCCACTATACCCGCCCAGTATTTTACAATATCTATCTGATAAGACCACAAGTCTTTATTGTTAAAATCCAAATCCGCGACATCTTGCCTATCCAAGCTTCTGCTATAGATTTTCCCCTTTTTTTGATAAAACCATTCCGGGTGGTTT
Organism: Clostridiales bacterium; assembly: GCA_031273705.1. Taxonomy (GTDB): domain Bacteria; phylum Bacillota; class Clostridia; order Lachnospirales; family WQUN01; genus JAISGK01. The sequence continues at coordinate 2,546 of JAISRJ010000193.1, read as the reverse complement.
TGCGCTGTCTGGCTGTCAATAGAAGTCTGTTCTAACACCATATTCATGACACAAAGCATTTTATGTTTATGAATCTCATCTACAAGCCGCTTAAAATCCTCAATACTTCCCAACCGGGGATCTGTCGCGCGAGTGTCTTTAACGGCGAATAAACTCCCCAACCTGCCCTTTTTAAGTGAATCACCGACAGGGTGAATGGGCAGAAGTTCAATTATATCGACTCCTAACGCTCTGATATTTTCCAATTCGTTCTCTAATGCGAAAAAAGTCCCATCTGGCGTATAGCTGCGAACGGATAAACAATATATTACCTGGTTTCTAAATTTTATCGATTGGTCAGACATTAAACCCTCCCTTTTTAACTTCTGATTGCCGAGAAGTCCTATTACAATATTATACACGTTTGTTTGATTGTTGACAATCTCTTGAGTTTGGCAAAATTCTATAATTCGGACAATCGAAATAGGACAATTAAACTTGCAATTTTCAATTAATTACAAACCGTGAAAAAAACTGTTGACAGGCAGTGAAGTAAGTGTTATTATAATCTTCGTTGCCCCGACGGGTGATGAAACAGAAATATAGTAATGCTGAACCTTGAAAACTGAATAATTACGAAAAACCAAAACCCATCAATTACGAGAGTATAGTTACGGAAGTAATAGGATTACTAAAGTAACGAAAGCTTTCAAAGCAAAGCAAAGAAGAGCAATCGAGCACTCAATTTGAGAGTTTGATCCTGGCTCAGGATGAACGCTGGCGGCGTGCCTAATACATGCAAGTCGAGCGGAGATATGGCGCAAGTCATATTTTAGCGGCGGACGGGTGAGTAACGCGTGGATAATCTGCCTTTCACTCGCGGATACCAATGAGAAATCATTGTTAATACGTGATACGATTTATGTCTCGCATGGGATATAAAAGAAAGATTAATCGGTGGAAGATGAGTCCGCGTCTGATTAGCTGGTTGGAGAGGTAAAAGCTCACCAAGGCGACGATCAGTAGCCGGCCTGAGAGGGTGATCGGCCACATTGGAACTGAGAGACGGTCCAAACTCCTACGGGAGGCAGCAGTAGGGAATATTGCACAATGGGGGAAACCCTGATGCAGCAACGCCGCGTGAAGGAAGAAGGTTCTCGGATCGTAAACTTCTATCGACAGGGACGAAAACAATGACGGTACCTGAATAAGAAGCCCCGGCTAACTACGTGCCAGCAGCCGCGGTAATACGTAGGGGGCAAGCGTTATCCGGAATTACTGGGTGTAAAGGGTGAGTAGGCGGTCGGATAAGTCATATGTGAAATTCCAGGGCTTAACCCTGGAACTGCATAAGAAACTGTAAGACTAGAGTACAGGAGAGGTAAGCGGAATTCTTAGTGTAGCGGTGAAATGCGTAGATATTAAGAAGAACACCAGTGGCGAAGGCGGCTTACTGGACTGAAACTGACGCTGAGTCACGAAAGCGTGGGGAGCGAACAGGATTAGATACCCTGGTAGTCCACGCTGTAAACGATGATAGCTAGGTGTCGGCTCGAGAGGGTCGGTGCCGCAGTTAACACAATAAGCTATCCACCTGGGGAGTACGGTCGCAAGATTGAAACTCAAAGGAATTGACGGGGGCCCGCACAAGCGGTGGAGCATGTGGTTTAATTCGACGCAACGCGAAGAACCTTACCAAGGCTTGACATCCCTCTGACGTTGTTGGAGACAGCAATTTCCTTCGGGACAGAGGAGACAGGTGGTGCATGGTTGTCGTCAGCTCGTGTCGTGAGATGTTGGGTTAAGTCCCGCAACGAGCGCAACCCTTATGTTCAGTAGCCAGCAGGTAAAGCTGGGCACACTGGAGAGACTGCCGGGGATAACTCGGAGGAAGGTGGGGATGAGGTCAAATCATCATGCCCCTTATGTCTTGGGCTACACACGTGCTACAATGGCTCAAACAAAGTGAAGCCAGCCGGTGACGGTGAGCAAAACACGAAATTGAGTCTCAGTTCGGATTGAAGTCTGCAACCCGACTTCATGAAGTTGGAATCGCTAGTAATCGCGAATCAGCATGTCGCGGTGAATACGTTCCCGGGCCTTGTACACACCGCCCGTCACACCATGGGAGTTGGAAGCGCCCGAAGTCCGTGACCCAACCCGCAAGGGAGGGAGCGGCCGAAGGTGAAGCCAGTGACTGGGGTGAAGTCGTAACAAGGTAGCCGTATCGGAAGGTGCGGCTGGATCACCTCCTTTCTAAGGTAATTTTGGGTAACGGTTAAGTAGTAATTATTTAGTTTTGAGGGTTCAAGGGGACATTGGAGAGAAGAGGAATGAAATCCAATAGAGCCAAGAATCAGCGAACAATTCCGGTGATGACGCGCCTATGGGGAACATCCGTACCCATACCGAACACGACGATTAAGACGTAGGCGGCCGAAGGTACTTGACTGGTGACGGTCCGGGAGAATAGGAGATTGCCGGATAATAATTGGACTCATAGCTCAGCCGGTTAGAGCGCGCGCCTGATAAGCGCGAGGTCGGTGGTTCGAGCCCACTTGAGTCCA
>JAISRJ010000158.1 GCA_031273705.1 Clostridiales bacterium | reverse complement strand
TGACTCCGCAATAGCTAATGTTCTTTCCGGCATAGCTCAAAGCGCCGCGAAATTTAGTAATGATATTCGGCTTCTTCAGCATATGAAAGAGATTGAGGAGCCTTTTGAAAAAGGTCAAGTCGGCTCGTCGGCAATGGCGTACAAGCGTAATCCTATGCGCAGCGAGCGAATGGCGGCGTTATGCAGATACGTTATTTCGGACGCTCTTAACCCGGCGTTCACCGCCTCGGCGCAATGGCTGGAACGAACATTGGACGATTCAGCCAATAAAAGGATTGCAATGCCCGAGGCGTTTTTAGCTGTAGACGCCATTCTTAATCTGTATGCGAATATTGCATCCGGTTTGGTGGTTTATCCAAAAATGATAGAACGTCACATATTGGCGGAACTGCCGTTTATGGCTACGGAAAATATTCTGATGGCCGCTGTGAAAAACGGCGGCGACAGGCAGATTCTTCATGAGAGAATTCGCGAGCATTCAATGGATGCCGCCCGCAATATAAAAGAATTGGGGGGCGAAAATGATTTGTTGGAACGCATTGCGGGCGACGAATTATTCGGACTTAAACTGGAAGAACTGCTTGCGGAACTTAAACCGGAAAGATTTATCGGGTTTTCGGCGGAGCAGACAGAAAAATATGTTGAGTTTGTGCTGGATAAGCTGAGTACAGTAGATAATTCGGATGAAATAAACGATTTTCATAATATTATTTGAAGGGAAATGTAAGATGGTCAGAGCAATAGTCGGAGCTAATTGGGGCGATGAAGGCAAAGGAAAAATAACGGATATGTGCGCGGAACACGCGGATGTGGTCGTGCGTTTTCAAGGCGGCAGCAACGCCGGGCACACGATAATAAATAAGTATGGAAAAAACGCTCTGCACTTGCTTCCGTCAGGCATTTTTCACAAAGACACCATCAATATATTATCAAACGGCGTCGCGCTGAATATTGAATATCTGCTGAATGAGATAGAGAATGTAAAAAAGAATATCTCCGATTCGGGAGACGAGGCGGCTGTTAATCTGTTAATTTCTGATAGAGCGCAGATTTTGATGGATTACCACGTGCTAAAAGACAACTATGAGGAAGAAAGGCTTGGGGATAAAAAATTTGGTTCTACGAACTCTGGTATCGCCCCATTTTTTGCCGATAAGTACGCTCATGTGGGTTTTCAGTTGTGGCAGGTCTACGATGATACAGAGTTAAAATCGCGGGTTAAAACCCTATGCGACCGAATGAACATAGAATTTGAATATTTATATAAGAAACCCCTTTTAAACGCGGATGTGATTTATGAAAATCTGCGTGCCTTGGGTGAAAAGATCAGGCCGTATGTTACAGACACAGCTAAATTTTTGCGGCAAGCCATTGCCGACAATAAAGAGATTTTGTTGGAAGGGCAGCTGGGCGCTTTGCGGGATGTGGAACACGGTATTTATCCGTTTACAACATCTTCCTCGACTCTGGCGGGCTATGCCGCGCCCGGCTCGGGTATTCCGCCGTATGAAATTAAAGAGGTGCTGGCCGTTGCCAAGGCGTATTCCAGCGCGGTCGGCAGAGGACCGTTCGTAGTGGAACTGACTGGATCGGACGGAGATGAATTGCGAAAACGAGGCGGCGACGCGGGGGAATACGGCGCTACTACCGGCAGACCGCGCAGAGTGGGATATTTTGATGTTGTGGCTACAAAATACGGCTGCCAGACTCAAGGCGCGACCCATCTGGCCTTGACTAACTTGGATGTGCTGGGCTATCTGGATGAAATTCCGATATGCGTCGCCTATGAACTGGACGGCAAACGTACGGAAGATTTTCCCAATACCGCGCTTCAATACCGCGCAAAACCTATTTATGAATACTTACCGTCTTGGAAAGATAATATTCGTGGTATATCGGATGAAAGTAAATTGCCTGGAAACGCGCGTCGCTACGCGGATTTTATTCAGGAAAAATTGGGCCTGCCTATAAAGTATATTTCAACCGGACCAAAACGTGAGGAAATTATTGTAAGATAGAGGACGATGGCAATCGTATATCCAATAAACCCCGATATCTTTTAATTGGATATACAAGTATAATTGAAGTATACCGCAAAAAAATCTACAAAGGAAGGTGTTTTTTTGACTTTGCAAGAGCAATGGTTTAAATCGGCGTATGAGGACGGTAAAATAAAAAAACGGACTTGGGATGAGTATCTGCCGATGGAACAGAAGATCTACGAAATATTGCTGGAAAATAAAACTACGCATATCGAAGGCTCAATAGATGAATTTAGCGAGACATATAATGTAAATGACGAGTATGTGATCGGTTTTCTGGATGGGATTAACGAGGCTTTAGATCAACCAATAGACTTAGAGTCAATAACCGATGATACTCATATTGTTTTAGATTGGAATTTTGAAAAGCTGTATAAAAAAATGGTGGAGTATCGCGCCGAACATCTGGTTAAACTGCCGCAATGGAATAATATTTTTGACGAAGTGACTTTACAGCGCATGTACAAAGATCAGCGCAATTCTACTACCATACGCAAGCAACGTAAAATTGGGCGCAATGACCCGTGCCCTTGCGGAAGCGGTAAGAAATATAAAAAATGCTGCGGAATGTTAAAGAACGCTCAGTAAATTAGTTCGCCAAAAGCGGTAATACTCCGCGTCTTGGCAGAAACGGTTAATAATGAACGCTGTGGAAACCATCTTTTTAAAAATAGATTTGAACTTGGATAAGAGTCCTATCCGGCAGGCGTCTAAAATTATTAAATCCGGTGGCTTAGTGGCTTTCCCTACCGAGACGGTTTACGGTCTGGGTGCCGTCATGAGGAATGAACAGGCCGTGCGCAATATCTATAAAGCAAAAGGCCGCCCGGAGGATAATCCGCTGATATTGCATATTTATAAAGAATCTCAAATATTTGAATTGACAGAAAACTTGTCGGCTTATGCCAAACAGTTGATCGACGCCTTTTGTCCGGGGCCTCTTACTCTGGTGGCTGAGAAGAGCGCCCTTGTTCCGGCATGGGGTACGGCGGGTTTGGATACTGTCGCGATTAGAATGCCAGGTAATCCTGTGGCTTTAACGTTATTAGAATATGTAGATGAACCGGTGTTTGCCCCCAGCGCTAACACCTCCGGCAGACCCAGTCCAACGCGAGCGGAACATGTGCTGAAGGACTTGAATAAGAAAATTGATTGTGTGCTGGACGGCGGTTCGGCGGTGTTGGGTTTGGAATCCACCGTAGTAGATGTTACCGGCAAAATACCCCGCATTCTACGACCGGGTTATGTTACCGCAAAAGATATAAAGTCTGTGGTTGGGGCTGTTGAACTGGCGGACAATTCGGATGATAAACCGAAATCTCCGGGCACAAAATATAAACACTATGCCCCCAATGCCGAAATGCGAATAGTCGTGGGCGAACCGGCGGCTGCCGCGGAGGAGATCATTCGCTTGTCGCGGCGATTGCCGCGGCGATTGCCGC
>JAISRJ010000112.1 GCA_031273705.1 Clostridiales bacterium | reverse complement strand
TGATATATTGTTCGGCATGCGGGAAAAATTGTTCTCGTATGCCGAACAATTTGTTTGTTGCAGTTCATCATATTGTATATAATAAACTCATGAAGCGACTTTTATTTAGAATAATTCAGAAATAATCACGAAAGGGTGGTAGATATGAGTCAGCAAAGGCCAGAAATTGCTAACAATATCCAAACTGGAGCATTTAAAACTAACTATCATGATGTAGGCGAGGGCGCGCCTTTGATATTACTGCATGGCAGTGGCCCGGGTGTTTCGGCTTGGGCTAATTGGAATAAATTGTTTCCGCTGCTTGCGTCTAAGTTTAGAATAATCGCGCCTGACATGGCGGGCTTCGGTTTTACCGAACGCGTGGAAAACGCTGTCTATACTATGAACAACTGGGTTCGGCAGACATTGGATTTAATGGATGCCCTTAATATAGAAAAGGCAAATTTAGTGGGCAACTCGTTCGGCGGGGCACTTGCTTTAAGTTTAGCCATAACCCATCCGGAGCGCGTGGATAAATTGGTTTTGATGGGTGCGATGGGCGTAAACTTCCCTATCACATATGGGCTGGATCGTGTCTGGGGATACACTCCTTCCGAGGCAAACATGGAAGAACTGTTAGAAATTTTCACCTTCGATCACTCGTTTTCAACGCCCGCGCTGATAAAGTCGCGGTATGAATCCAGCATGCAGCCGGGTTTTCAGGAAAGTTTTTCATCTATGTTTCCCGCGCCACGGCAGACTGGGGTCGATGGCATGGCGGGCAATGAAAACTACATCAAATATATTCCGCATAAGACTTTAATCATTCACGGACGTGAGGACAGAGTTATTCCGTTGGAAAACTCCCTCAAGCTGATTCAAATGATTCCTAACGCAGAGTTGCATGTTTTCGGCAAGTGCGGACATTGGACACAAATAGAGCGCACAAATGAATTTGCCGATTTGTTGCTGTATTTCTTAAAAGAGAAGTAATCATGGACATTAAAAACATAAAACGCTTAGCGGATGATCTATATAATTCAGAGAGGGCCCGAAAATCTATTTCGCCTTTAACAGACAGCTTCCATTTAACAGTGGACGACGCTTATCACATCCAACTGGAGAATGTTAAAAGGGTGCTGGGCATGGGTTATAAAATCTCCGGTAAGAAGATCGGACTTACCTCGCCGGGCATTCAGCGGCAGTTGGGCGTAAACGAACCGGACTATGGGCATTTATTTGACGCTATGGATTGCAAAGACGGAACTATCCGAATCGACGAGCTAATGCAGCCAAAGATCGAAGCCGAGTTGGCCTTTATTCTAAAGGCTGATTTATCGGGCGGCAAGATAACAGAGTCGGATGTTATACAAGCAACGGATTATGTGATTGGGGCTTTCGAGATTGTAGACAGCCGGATAGCCGATTGGAAAATAAAACTAATGGATACCATAGCGGATAACGCTTCGTCGGGCAGATATATCTTGGGGCTTCGCTCTATATCTCCGGACGCTGATCTTTCTTCCATAAAAATGACGTTAACCAAGAACGGAGAAAAAGCCGGTGAAGGTTACGGAGCGGCGGTGTTAGGAGATCCGCGAAAAGCGGTCGCCTGGTTGGCTAATAAGATGTGGGGTTACGGAGTAACCTTGAAAGCGGGTGAAGTGATTTTGTCGGGCGCTTTTACCGCAGCCCCGCTCGCGGTAAAAGGCGACGTTTTTGAAGCCGATTTTGATGGAATAGAGACTGTAACGGCACACTTTATATAATGTAGGGGCGACTTTATTGGTCGCCCGCTCTTTAAAGATGAGGTGATTTTTTTGGACCGGGTAAAAGTTGGTATCATTGGGCCGGGAAATATCGGCAGCGACCTAATGTATAAAGTAATGCGCAGTAAATATCTTGAAATGGGCATTATGGCAGGGATTGTAGAGTCCGAAGGTATTAAACGGGCGCGTTCGATGGGTGTGCCGGTATCCACAGAAGGAGTAAAAGCGGTCGGGGCAAATAAAGAAATTCGTATCGCCTTCGACGCGACCAGCGCGTCAGCTCATGTTAGATTTAACGCTCCGGCGCTTCGTTCAAACGGGATTATCTCTATAGATCTTACTCCCGCCGCGTTGGGCCCGTACTGTGTGCCCAGCGTAAATCTGAATGAATTAACCGAAGAGCAGGATATAAATATGGTGACATGCGGCGGTCAGGCGACGATTCCTATAGTTTACGCCATTAAACGCGCGGCGGGTGCCGCCTATGCCGAGATAGTAGCCTGCATTTCATCAAAAAGCGCGGGTCCCGGTACGCGGGCGAATATGGACGAATTTACTGAGACCACATCCAGCGCTATTGTAAAAGTTGGCGGAGCAGACAAGGGCAAAGCGATAATCATTCTTAACCCAGCGGACCCACCTTTGATGATGACCAATACAATTATGGTGCGAGTGAAGGATAGCTCTGTTGGAATAGATAAAATCCGCGAATCCATAGATGATATGGTAACAAACCTGCGTGAGTATGTACCCGGATATAGACTGCGGGTTCCGCCCATAATGGAAGGCGACAAGGTGACGACAATCGTACAGGTAGAGGGGCAGGGAGATTTTCTGCCAAAATTTTCCGGAAATTTGGACATAATAAATTCAGCGGCGGTAGCGGCCGCTGAACGGCTCGCCGCAAAAATGCTGGGAGTGGGGGCGAATTGATTTGATAACACTAATTGACACCACATTAAGGGACGGCAGCCACGCTCTGCGTCACAGCTACAACATAGATCAAGTGAAAACCATTGCCGGCGGTCTGGACAGTTGCGGTGTAAAGTACATAGAAATAAGTCACGGCGACGGTATAGGCGGTTCGAGTTTTACTTACGGTTTCTCTAAGACGGATGTATTCGACTTAATCCAGGCCGCCTCGGGGGTTGTAAAAACTTCTAAACTGGCTGTTTTACTTCTACCGGGTATAGGCACAATTGAAGATTTAAAGGAAGCAAAGAAGCGCGGTGCCAAGGCTGTTAGAGTGGCGACACATGTGACTGAGGCCGATGTCGGCGCTCAGCATATAGCGGCGGCGAAAGACTTGGGCATGTTCGCGGTTGGGTTCCTAATGATGACCCACATGTCGCCGCCGGAGTTAGTAGCTGAAGAAGCCGCTAAAATGGAAAGTTACGGTTCGGATTATATAAATCTCGCGGATTCCGCGGGGTATCTTCTGCCCGAAGGCGTGACCGAACGGGTAAAAGCCGTAAAAGCGGCCGTAAAAATTCCGGTCGGTTTCCACGCGCATAATAATCTTGGGATGGCAATGGCCAATTCATTAGCGGCGGTTCAGGCGGGCGCGGAATATTTGGATGGTACTTTAAGAGGATTAGGGGCTGGGGCGGGCAATACCCAACTAGAAGTTTTGTCGGGTGTGCTACTGCGTTCAGGATATGAAACAGGTACGGATTTTTATGGACTTATGGATCTTGCCAGAGACGCGGTAGAACCTATAATGCTTCGTCCGCAGACTATTGATAACGGGTCTCTTATGTTAGGGTACGCGGGGGTATATTCTTCATTTCTGTTGCATGTGTACAACGCGGCGGATAAATACGGACTAGAGCCTCGGGATATTTTGGTCGAGCTGGGTCGAAGAAAAATGGTTGGCGGTCAGGAAGACATGATTATCGACGTGGCTTATCACTTGAAAAATCCGGCACCGGCTGAAATATAAAAGCCTTTGGCGCCGAATTTATATTATATACTCGCGAGAGTAAGCATTTACGAGTATAACTTAATTATTTGAGGAGGGAATTACGTGGGCTTTAAAGGAACGCTTAGACCAGGGTTAGTTCAATTACGCGTACTTGACCTGGAGAAGACACTTCATTTTTACAAGAACATCTTGGGGTTAAATGAAGTTTGCCGTATAGGCTACGACCGTGTGTGTCTGAAGGCTTATGACGAATTCGACCATCACAGTGTAACCCTTCGCCTGTCGGATCAAGCGGGTTTGGATTTTGTGGCGTTTAAAGTCGCAACGGATGAAGAACTGGAAGAAATTAAAAACAAGGTCTTAGCTTTTGGATACAACGTTGAACTTGTGCCCGCCGGGGATCAACCGGGGTATGGCAAACGTTATGCCTTTACGATATGCACTGGACATAGATTTGAGATTTACAGCGAGGTTGAACTTGCGGCGCAGATACCGATGACAAAAAATCCGGATATTTGGGTAACTCCGCCACATGGTATGAAGCCGCACCGTCTGGATCATTTTCTGCTGTACGGACCGAACATAGAAGAAGCGGAGTGGTTCTGCAAAGAGGTATTCGGTATGTACGCGCCAGAAATCTGTAATTTGCCTGATGGCAAGCGCATGGCTACTTGGCTGACCGGAAACAACAAACCTCATGACCTGGCGTTTGTTGAGTATCCGCAGCCTGGAAAGCTTCATCATGTAGGATTTTTCCTACAGGACTGGAGAGACGTTGGAGACGCGGCGGACTTAATCGCTATAAACCGACTTAAATTGGATATTGGACCTACGCGGCACGCGATTACGCGCGGTCACTCCATTTATTTCTTTGAGCCATCCGGAAACCGAGTCGAAGTGTACGCGGGGGGATACTTTGCGACACCTGATCATCCGCAGCGTGTTTGGGATTCAGATCAAATTGGCAGAGGACTGTTCTATTTCTCCGGAGACTTAATTCCCAGTTTTTTGGAGGTTGTGAGCTAATATATAATAATTCTAAGCCCCTCGGCGGCGGAATCGCAACATGCCGCCGGCGGCTTTTTTTGTGGTTTTTTAGGCGCTTGCGCTAATACCGTATGGATGACAAATGATTCCGTTTGCGAGTATAAGTGCCATTGTATGACGGCCGCAAATATTATATACTATCAAAGGTAAAGAGTATATTCTTATACTTGGGGTGTCTATGATGGAAGATAAAAGAAATATGGCATCTCATGTTCAGTCGGTAGCTCACGCCATACAGATTTTGGAACTTATCGCCGACGAAAATAGAGAAATGTCCTTGACAGAGATAGCGCAAAGGATGAACTGGCCAAAGAGCACGGTTCATGGGCTACTGTCCACATTGCGTGACTTTTCTTTTGTAGAGCAATCTCCGATCAACGGTCGTTATAATTTGGGAATACGGCTATTCGAGCTGGGTCATTTAGTCGCCAAGGGTTGGGATGTTAGAGCCGCCGCCTTACCGTATATGCAGCAGTTTAGCCGCCTGTATGATCTTACCGTCCAGCTTGCGATGGAAGAGCAAGGCGAGGTTTTGTATATAGAAAAAATTGATTCGGTTCGCCCGACGCATATTGTTTCCGAAGCCGGAATTCGTCTGCCTATTCATTGCAGCGGGCTGGGGAAAGTATTACTGGCATATAAAAGCGACGCCGACGCGAAACGCATTCTAAATAAATCAGGTATGCCACGTATGACACGCCGGACGATTACTACCCTGCCGAGCATGGAACAAGAATTAAAAAAGGTTCGAGAGCAAGGTTACGCGGTGGATGATCGAGAAATTATGGATAGTTTGCGGTGCATCGCCGCTCCGATTATGGACAGAAACGGCCATGTGCGTTACGCGATAAGCTGTTCCGGGCTTGCGGAAAGCTTGAATGGGGGTTCATTTGAACAGGTCCTTAAACATTTGCTGGAAATGGCAAAAAATATATCTTCTTCGCTGGGGTATCAAAAATAAAAAAGGGCTGTCAGCCCCTTTTTCTAACCCCTAATATTTCATTGGGCGACAGAGGCAGCTCTTCGCCATAAGCCAAGCGCATAGCGCAACGGGCTAGTCTGTCCCCTATGGGCTGTTTGTTTTGGGGATGCAGGTCGTTATCCTCACCCAGATCAAAAGCCGCCGCCATTGCGGTGTTGGGAATCCGCAAGCATAGGCGCTGCTGTTCGCGCAGCGCGTCCCAATCCCCCTCGCCCCAATGCGCCAACTGCGTAAACACGACCGGGAAGTCATAACCCCAATCCTTGCGCCAAGTGTTTACCATTATTTCAAATTTATCGGCATATCCCCGCGGCAGGTTATCCGCGTCCGACTCCCCCTGATACCATAGCGCGCCTTTTATTACATAATTCCGAAGAGGATGCAGCATACCATTATACAGACACACCGGCAGATAGTACGAGCGCACGGTTTCTTTCGGAGGCGCGGCAGTCGCTCCGATCCTAAATTTCCACTGCCCGTTTAAATCAATAGAACCCTCGTGAGTGGATAACAGATATTGTTTATTCCGTGTAAACCAGCCGTCCCCTATACTGATAATTCTCGCGGCTATAACGCATCCGCCGGCTTTTAGTTTTGGAATGTCGTATTCCCTGGGCGGCCAGCGATAGGTTGTGTTACCTACGGGGATTCCGTTTACATACACCATATCCCAATCTTTTACGGAACCCAAGAATAACACGGCTTCCTTACCATCCCACTCCGGAGGAATTTCAACCGTCTTTCTAAACCAAGTCGAACCGGTGCCTTTCCAAGGCTGCAGCAAGTCTCGGCTATCCCATTCGGCGTCGGCATAATCCTCCGAAAACCAATTTTCAGCCAACCCCAAATCTCTTTCGTCTAATCCTTTAAAAAAGGCTTCCGTCACTTCCAATTCTTCGGTCTGAGCTGCCAGCAACACCGCGTCGTCGGCATATTTATCAGCTTCGGCCGCCAGCTCGGGATAATCTTCCAAACTGCCCCGGCTCATCCAGGTGTGGACTCTTGTGCCGCCGATCGCGCACAATAATAATCCTATCGGAATCATATATCTTTCAAACATTCTACTGGCAAAAAAATATCCCGCCGCGGAGAAATTATCAATTGTATCCTTACCGGCTCCAATCCATTCACCTTGCGGATCATCCAGAGGCGCCTTAAACTCTTGACGCATAGGTACGGTAAACTGTCGAATATATTTCATATACTCCGTCTCTCGGCTCATTTCCTCCGGATACATATGTTTGCACCGCGCCATGGGGAACTCCATATTCGACTGACCGGAGCACAACCACACATCACCGACATAAACATCCGTTAATGTGATATTATTAACATTCATTTGAAACGGGCCGCCGACCCACAAATCCGAAAACTTAACAACCCAATTTCCCTCAACATCCGGCTTCGCGATCTCCGTTCTACCCAAAAAGGAGACAGAAACCGTTTCATCGGCCCATCCCCAAATTCTAACCTCGGCATTCCTCTGCAATACCATCCCGCTAGAAATAAGCGCGGGTAATCTAATAGACACTGACACATCCTCCAAAAAATATAATACATCCCGGCCGTGGGAACACCGGCTACAGACGCCCACAGCCACAAGAGCCGCCGGCGGCGGCATTCGCATAAGGCCATTCACACCAGAGCAAGTTTGCGTATT
>JAISRJ010000150.1 GCA_031273705.1 Clostridiales bacterium | reverse complement strand
GACCTGGTAATAACACAAGGATGAATGGCCGGAGGCGGAGCGAGCTTAGCGGGGTTTTCAGGATCTTTTAACCCGCCGAAGATCTTCTCCAGCTTCGCGACGGCTTCATCAGTCTTAAACCGACCGGTCATGGACAGCACTATTCGGCTGGGGGCATAATTATTAACAAAATAATTCTTTAGCGTTTCATGACCGAATTTAGAAATACTCTGCTTTGTACCCAGTATTGGCAGACCCAGAGAATGATCTCCAAACATACCTCGCTGCAGTAAATCATGCGAGAGTTCGTCGGGGGAATCCTCGTACATATCAATTTCCTCTAAAATTACTCCGCGTTCTTTTGACAGCTCCTCATCGTCAAATTTTGAATTCAAAAACATATCCGATAGTACATCCAGCGCTTGATCAAAATGTATATCCAAGGTTCTTACATGATAGCATGTGTAATCCTTAGTAGTATACGCGTTTAAATGACCGCTGACGGCATCTATATCATCCGCGATTTGTTTAGAGCTGCGGCGGATGGTCCCCTTAAACAGCATATGCTCAATAAAGTGAGAAATACCGCTTGTTTCTAATGATTCATCTCTGGAACCGTTTCTCGTCCAAATACCAAAGGAAATGGCGCGCGTATTGTCCATTTCCTCCAAAGCCAGCCTCAAACCGTTTTTTAAAGTGACTATCTTGAACATAATTTCTCCAATCACTATTCTTTTTAGTCTTTTGGTAAAGCTTGCCGGCGAGACAGATTTATCCTGCCTTGCTCGTCAATTTCTGTGACTTTAACCAGTACGACATCACCGACCGCAACCGCGTCTTCTACTTTCTTAACGCGTTCCTTCGACAGTTGAGAGATGTGAATTAACCCTTCTTTCTCCGGGGCAATCTCGCAGAAAGCGCCGAAGTTCATTATTCGGGTAATCTTACCGGAATAGATTTTGCCGATTTCGGGATTCGCGACTATAAGTTTGATCATTTCTATGGCTTTTTGAACATTGGACATGTCTTTATCCGCGACAAAGATCCTGCCGTCGTCCTCTGTATCTATCTTCTCTACATGAGATTCCTCTATAATGCGCTTAATAACCTTGCCCTTAGAACCGATAACCTCGGAAATTTTTTCAGGCTCAACTTTTACCATCGCTATTTTAGGAGCGAACGGAGAAATGTTCTTCCGTGGTTCCGCTATTGCTTTACCCATAACTTCATCTAAAATAAATAATCGGGAAGTACGGGTTTGTTCCAAAGATTGTCTGATAATTTCCGGTGTAAGTCCGTTTATTTTCATATCCATTTGAATAGCCGTAATTCCATCGCGTGTACCAGCAACTTTAAAATCCATGTCTCCAAAAAAATCCTCAAGACCTTGAATATCTGTTAGCAAAACAAAGTCGTCGTCGGTATCACCCGTTATCAGACCAACCGAAATACCCGCTACCGGTTTTTTGATAGGCACACCGGCCGCCATCAACGAAAGTGAACTGCCGCAGACACTTGCCTGTGAAGTGGAGCCGTTGGAACTTAATACCTCTGATACCAACCGAATCGCGTAAGGAAACTCCTCTTCTGTCGGAATAACAGGCAGTAAAGCGCGCTCGGCTAACGCCCCATGACCTATCTCACGCCGGCCCGGTCCGCGGGAAGGTTTTGTCTCACCCACCGAAAAACTGGGGAAATTGTAATGGTGCATGTATCTTTTAGTTTCTTCCATAATATCCAGACCATCCAACCGCTGAACCTCTCCCATAGAACCCAAGGTTGTAACGGTTAAAACCTGCGTTTGTCCGCGTGAAAATAAAGCGGAACCGTGTGTACGCGGCAGAATATCCACCTCGGCTGTTAGCGTGCGGATTTGATCTAACGATCTGCCGTCGGGTCGTTTGTGATCACGCAAGATCATCTTCCGAACAGTCTCTTTCTCAAATTTATAAATGGCGTCGTCTATCAGTGCGGAGTGTTCTTCAAAATCGTCGTCTTCAAAAGTCGGCAGCAGATTATCCAAGACTTCGCCGGTTATGGCCGTAACCCGTTCTTCCCGCTCTTGTTTAAGATCGGTAAATACGGCTTCTTCCATTCTTTCTGAAGAGATAAATTCTTTTACTTTATTGTAAACATCCGACGGAACAATATGCTCTCTATATGAACGTTTTGGTTTGTTGTTTTCCGCCACTATCGTGTCAATAAACTTAATTAACTGGGTGTTCTCCTTATGCGCCAGCATGATCGCTTCAAACATCTTATCGTTGGAAACTTCGTTTGCGCCGGCTTCTATCATCATTACTTTATTACGGGTAGAGGCGACTGTTAGATTTAAATCACTGGCTTCTCGCTGCTCGGAAGTAGGGTTGACAATCAGTTCACCGTCTATCAGACCGATATTTACGGCGGCTGTGGGTCCCGCAAACGGAATGTCCGATATGGATAAGGCGATTGAAGAACCTATCATGGCCGCTATCTCAGGACTGTTATTCTGATCAACGGATAATACGGTCGCGACCACTGCCACATCGTTACGGTAGTCATCCGGAAAGAGAGGGCGAAGAGGGCGATCTATAAGCCTGGAAGTGAGAACAGCTCTTTCTGTGGGTTTACCCTCGCGCTTGATAAAACCGCCGGGTATCTTGCCTACAGAATACAGCCGTTCTTCGTAGTCAATGGAAAGTGGGAAAAAATCGATACCAGGTCTCGGTTTATTGGATGTGGTAGCCGATACCAAAACCATAGTATCCCCGTAACGCATGATAACAGCGCCGTTTGCAAGCTCTGCCACGCGACCGACTTCGGCGGTCAATTCGCGGCCCGCAAGCGTCGTTTTATACACTTTAGATAAAACATTAGACATAAAAACTAAAAACTCCTTCTAAAAAACCCCGTGCCAGAAAGGCAGGGGGTTTTATTATTTTCTGAGACCCAACTCACCGATTAACTCGCGATATTTTACGACATCGCCTTGCTTGATGTAATTAAGCATACCTTTACGCTGGCCGACCATCTTTAATAAACCTCTGCGCGAATGAAAATCTTTTGGATGCACGCGCAAATGGTCAGTAAGATGGTTAATGCGTTCTGTAAGCAGGGCGACCTGTACTTCCGGCGAGCCGGTGTCGTTCTCTTTCCTGCCAAACTTTGTGATAATGGACTTTTTGTCTATCATAGTTCCTCCGATATATTTCCGCTAAAAACCGCGGTATTTTAACCTGCGCTGAGTAAGGGTTGGAGCTGCCGCGAACACGGCGCGGTTATGGCGCAAGTATAGCATATGACCGATAAGATTACAAGAGTGGATTTTATCAATGTGGATCAATGTGAATCACTGAAAATGTGAATCACTTATGATAAATTCATCCCTAGATTTTATCAAAATTCCTATATGCCTATATAAAGTTCAATCTTTCTAACAACCACTTTAAAACCGTTTTTCGTTCGCTTACAATCTGCCCTTGCGCTGTCATGCCGACGCGAATTTGCGCCTCGTTTCCGCTGTGCCCCAGAATGGTCTTGTTATCTATGGTTGCCTCTATCATGAAAAATCGTTCGCCTGTGGCGGGATCAGTCTGCACGTCGCTGGCAATATTTGTAACCTCACCGGATATTACCCCATATTCTTGATAAGGTAATGCCGAAAATCTGAATTTTACTTCGTCGCCGATCTTTATTCCGGCAATATCCGAGTTTGGCACCGTCAAAAGCACTTTAAACGTTTCCGTATTATGCGGAACAATATTACCTATCTCTGTACCGCTTGCCACAACATCCCCGGCATTGACGGACATAGTAAGGTTAAGCACACCATTTATCGGCGCGATTACTTCATATTCAGCTAACTGTGACGAATAAGCGGCGTTTGTCGTCTTTAGGGCCGAGATACTGTCTTTCCTGCTTGCAATCTGCGCGTCAATATCCGTCAGCATATCCATCTGTGTCATTTCTATTTGCATTTCACTGGCCGAATTATCGCCGCTATACGCTTTCACCTGATTTTCGGCTGTCTTTAGATCAAATTCAGCGGAGGACAAATTCTGCTCAGCCGTACTTATCGCTTGATCCGCAGAGGCAAGCGCGTTATTCTTATATGTATCTTTCGCGGTTACCGCGGCTGTGGTGGCCGCGCTCGCCTGCGCTAAGTTCTCGTCTAACATGGTATCGCTCTGAACATTAGATTTTATGCTCTGCTCGTAGTCATAAGCCATGTTAATTGAGTTTTGCAAGCTGGACATTTCGGATTGGTATGTCTGAAATTGAGAAATATATTTATTCCGCGTCGCTTTGTCGCCCTTTGACGAACTGGATATATAATCCATTTCATCCTCTATAGAACTTTTATAAACTTCCAGTAATTCCAGTTCGGCCTCAAAACTATTTAAACGCTTCTGCGCTGATTCTTTAGCTAATTGCGCCGTGGCTCTTAAACTCTCCGAGGAATTTGCGCTTTCAGATATTTGTTGGAACGCTATCTGCCGGTCTAAAAGGTAACTATCCACCAGTAAGCTGTACTGCCTGCCTTTATTGGTATCCGTAGTCATTATATTTTCATTGGTTGATATACATTCTCTATACAGGTTAAGTAATTCCAAATCTTCATTCAATTCATCAATTCGCTTCTGATTATCGTCATACTGAATCCTTAACGACTGTTGATCAAAAGACAGCAGGACGTCGCCCTTTTCTACATGCTGTCCGTCGTTTAGGTTTACTTCCGATATTTTTCCGCCCGCAATTACGCGGACCGTGCTAATATTCCCACTGGGGCGCACAACGCCGCCCGCCGAAATAAAAACGTCTATCTCGCTGAATCCGCTCCATATAAGACCGATTAGCAGCATTCCGGCAAACAACAGTGAGAATATTCTAAAGAAAGGATGTGGTTCCATCAACAAAATTTCCTTAGAATCCGTCAGTTCTCTAATAGTAATTAACTGCTCTCGCGCCATAGTTATTATTCACCTCCGGCATGGCGGGGATTTGATCTCTCCACAAATTGAAGTATTGACCCTGTCTTTGCATCAAGTCAAAATGAGTGCCGTGTTCCAAAATTCTTCCCTTGTCGAACACATAGATATAATCGCAACTCATGATAGTCGATAGTCTATGCGCTATCATTATAACCGTCATCTCGCGAGTCGCTTCGTAAATCATATTTTCTATGGCTTTTTCTGTAATTGTATCCAGACTGCTGGTAGCTTCGTCCATAATCATAATATCCGGTTCTATCAATAATGCCTGAGCTATGGATAATCTCTGCCGCTGACCGCCGGAAAGGTTGTGACCGTTTTCCTCTAATCGGGTTTCATACCTTAAAGGTAACTCGTTTATAAAATCATGGGCCTTAGCCTTCTTGCAGGCGTCAATTATTTTTTCCAACGAGGCGTCTCCGGCAAAGAAACGCAGGTTTTCCGTGATAGTTCCGCTGAAAATGAATGTCTCCTGCGATATATACGCTGTCTTTGTCCTTAAATGTTCTAAGTTAATATCTTCTACATTATAGCCGTTTATCAGAATTTCGCCCTTTTCCGGGGAGTAAAACCGCATTAGCAGCTTCGCGAGCGTCGTCTTGCCGGAACCGCTTTCGCCCACGAAAGCAATTTTGAATTTATTCGGTATTATCATATTTATGTCTTGAAGAACCGGCGCCCGCGTACCGTATCTAAATTCCATATTGCGAATCTCAATATCGCCCTTGAGCGAAGGAGTGCTTTTTTTATTTTCCGATTCCAGCTTCTCGGAGGACAGATCTAAAATTTCTCCCAGACGGTTTGCGGCTACCATAGCGGCCTGCATTCGGGGTTGAAGCCCAATCAAATTGCTTAGCGGCGTTAAAAAATACGCCAACAGCGAGTTAAAAGTCATCATTTCACCGATAGACATATCGCCGTTAAGCACATGCGAAGCGCCGACCCAAATGATAACTACCCCGCCTAAGCTACTGATAAGCCCGGAAATACTGCCTTGCAGATTAGTAAGAAAAGTTGATCTAAAAGTAGTGCGCACAAGTTTTACAAAGAGATTTTCGCCCTTTTGAACCGCCTTATCCTCGGTGTTGTAGGATTTTATGGTCTCTATGCCACTAAGAGATTCCACCATAAAAGAGTTAAGCTCGGCGCTTTCTTCCATTGTTTGGCGGTTAATGTCACGCAAGGGCTTATTGAA
>JAISRJ010000147.1 GCA_031273705.1 Clostridiales bacterium | reverse complement strand
CGTCGTAAAAATGCTCGAACGTACCCGCCCCGCCGGACGCTATAACAGGAATACCAACAATCTCCGCCATCTTGCGTGTTATGTCCAAGTCATACCCGGTCTTTACACCGTCTGTGTTCATGCTGGTAAAAAGTATTTCACCCGCGCCGCGCTTTTCCGCTTCTTCCGCCCATTTAAGCGCGTCGAGACCGGTATTAATCCGTCCACCGTTAAGATACACATCGTATCCGCCGCCGTCCTCCCTGCGCTTCGCGTCGATTGCCACCACCACAGTCGAACTTCCGAAGCGATCGGCCGCCTCATTTATAAGAGCGTGATTCTGAAGAGCCGCCGAATTGATGGAAACCTTATCCGCGCCCGACTTTAAAATGAGTCTGACATCCTCTATTGTCCTTATCCCCCCGCCGACAGTCAACGGAATAAATACCCGCTCCGCTGTCCGGCTTACAACGTCCGATATTATATCCCTGGCGTCCGACGAAGCGGTAATATCTAAAAAAACTAATTCGTCCGCCATTTCGCTGTTATAAAAGGAAGCGGCTTCTACAGGGTCGCCCGCGTCCGTTAGATTAACAAAATTAACTCCTTTAACAACACGCCCGTTTTTTACATCCAGACATGGTATAATGCGTTTTGTGTGCAAATTATCACCTCTCGAACTGATTAATGGCGTTATAGCAAGTTAAAAAATAAATGGAAAATAGTTTTTTATCTATTTTGTGAAATTGCAATAGTCAAGTCGATAGCGCCGATATAGAGCGCTTTTCCGATTATCGCGCCTGCCGCTCCAATTGCTTTTATTTCTTTCAGATCCCTTAAATTCGACACCCCGCCGGATGCTATAATATCTAATCCCGTCTTATCAATAACGCGCTTTGTTTCATCGATATTCGGACCTAGCAGCATACCATCCTTTGAAATATCCGTGTAGATTATAGTCTTTACGCCGTATGACTTCATTTGCAGACACAGTTCAAGGGCTTTAGTGCCGCCGGTTTCTTCCCAAGCGGAAATCCTTGCTATACCGTCTCGAGCGTCTATGCCAACAGCGATACGCTCCTCTCCAAAAAGTGCTATGGCTTCTTCTACGATAATAGGATTAGTCACCGCGGTTGTTCCGATAATCACACGTGAGACACCCATCGCAAGTTTTCGTTTTATATCTTCTATGGTGCGAATGCCGCCGCCAACCTGTATAGGAATGTTAACACTTCGCAAAATTTCCGCGATTTTTGTTTCATTCAGAGAGTCGTTCAATGTTCCCCCGCTTCTTGCCCCATCTAAATCCACAACATGTATGTACGAAGCCCCGAGATTTTCCCAAGAAATGGCTTGAGTCGCCGGATTTTCGTTATAAACGGTCACATCTTCAAATACGCCCTGCTTTAGCCGCACACACTTGCCGGATTTTATGTCGATAGCCGGATAAATAATCATGTCTTACCCTCCATTGAATTATAGCGATTTAAAAAATAAACGGAAAATTAAAACATAAATACCTTCGTCGTATTTAATTCGCGTACCTACGAGTAAGCGTCGGATGCCGCCAGGTCCAATCCATGTTGGTCTGATCCTTTTTATCTCGCTTCATTTTTTCGTTTATTTTGTGAAACGCTATAAGTATACATCAATAATTTTAACGTGTCTAACGCTGCAACTTTCCATATCTAAAAAAGTATGTTAAAATTATAGGTAATGAACGAAAATGTTTAAGGAGAGAACGGTGCGCGACAACAAATTACACACGCCCGATGGGTTTAGGGATTATTTACCGCGTGATTATAAATTTAAACTTGATATTCAGTCTAAAATAGAATCTGTTTTTAACAGTCACGGCTATGTACCCGTATCAAGCCCTATGTTGGAATATATGGAAGTTTTTGAGAATAAAGGCTCCATTCCGCCGACTCAAATGTATAGGATGTTTGACAGGGAAGGCGATATCTTAACCCTGCGTTCGGACATGACGCCTCCGATCGCTCGGATCGCCGCCACTAATTTTTCGTCGGATGATTTTCCGTTGCGCTTCCGCTATACAGAAAATTCTTTTCGCTGTCACGAGAGTTATAAGGGCAAAGCGGGGGAATTTACAGAGACCGGAGTAGAATTAATAGGGGCGTCTAATGTGGAAGCGGATGCCGAAGTAATCGCGTTGGCTGTTAAATGTCTGCTTGCCGCCGGATTATCTGATTTTAGGGTGTATATAGAACATCCGGGGTTAATTAGCGGAGCGTTGACGGAATCCGGGCTTACGCGATCCGACCAGACAGCGGCTATGAATTTTTTATCCGACAGAAATATTGCCGCCGCCGGAAAATTTCTCTCAACTAAGACATTAGGTACGGACTTACGAAAACTTACCGGCCGGCTTAACTCGTTAACCGGAGGGCGGGCTTTACTGGACGAAATGCGGGGTTTATCGCTGGGGGAGACTGCCGCGAACGTCTTGGAAGAACTGGCGCGAACCAATGAAATTTTAGAAGATTACGGACTGTCTGAGTATATCCGGTTTGACTTGGGGCTGTCGGGGCATTTGGATTACTATACCGGCATGGTGTTTAGGGGATACGCTTTAGGCGTCGGATTTTCATTGTTGGATGGCGGCAGATATGATAATCTGTTGCCGCATTACGGAATGAACGCTTGCGCTGTTGGGTTCGCTGTAAAAATTGATAATTTGGTCTCCATACTCCAAAAAGAAGCTCAGCCTATCGTATGCGACGCGCTTATCGGGTATTCGGCGTATGTCAGAAAATTTGCGCTGGATGCCGCTGATGAACTGCGCCGCCAAGGTTTAATTATAGAAAACGGTCTTTTGATAGGGAATAAAACCGACGGATTGAACGAACATCTATCGCTTGCGCGGCGAAAAGGCATTCCCGGTGTGATTTATTTTGAAGGTGAAAACTCTGTGCGAATTTGTGACTTGGTACATAATACCTCTAAAACAATTACAATTGCGGAATTGCTCCGTGGAGACGCGCTATGAATCATCTAACGCTCGCGCTTGCGAAAGGCAGGCTTGCGATTCAGACTATGGAACTGTTTGAAAGCATCGGGATCACTTGCCAGGAAATGAAATCTAAATCCAGAAAACTGATATTTGAAAGTGAAGAGCGAAAGTATAGATTTTTTCTGTCGAAAGCAAGCGATGTCCCCACTTATGTAGAATACGGAGCGGCGGATATTGGCGTGGCTGGCGCGGATACTTTATCAGAAGAAAATCGTAGTCTGTATGAAGCTTTAGATCTAGGATTCGGTAAATGCAAAATGGTGGTCGCCGGACTTCCTACGTCCTTAGAAAGGCTTAATCGTGGCAATGATATTCGTGTTACAACAAAATATCCGAACATAGCTTCACGGTATTTCTATCAAAAACGCCGACAGACAGTCGAAATTATAAAGCTGAATGGATCCGTCGAATTGGGGGCTATCGTCGGTTTATCAGATGTAATTGTAGACTTAGTTGAAACCGGCGATACTTTAAAAGCGAACGGGCTGGTCGTGCTGGACGAAATCTGCGATATATCGGCTCGTTTGGTAGTAAATAGAGTCAGCATGAAAATGAAATATGAACAGGTCATTGATTTGATAAAGAGGCTTGAGGAGCGCATATATGATAAGAGTATATAATTACGGCGAGACAGGAGATTCGTTTTTTGAAGAGTGGCGCGATCGCGGGCGATCCGATA
>JAISRJ010000122.1 GCA_031273705.1 Clostridiales bacterium | reverse complement strand
TACAATAGAGAGCACTTTAAAATTTGCGCCTAACAGCGGCGGCCAATTTTTAGATATGTGTGTGCATGATATAGATCTGTGCCGTTGGTTTACAGGCGGTCAAACTCCCAAGAACTTATGGGGTATCGGCGGATGCTTCGCGTATCCGCAATATAGGGATTGGAATGACGGAGACAACGTAAGCGCTCTTATACAATTTGAAGACGAGACTATGGCATTTTTATTCGCGGGTCGCGCCGCCGCCCACGGCAGTAATGTTGAAACGGAAATTATCGGAACGTTGGGCGCGTTACGTATTGGTTCTGTCGGAACCGACAGCATGTTGGAAGTTTTAAGCGAACACGGTGTTTGCCGCGAGTGTTATACGGACTTTGTAGCCCGCTGGCATCAGGCGTATATTAATGAAATAACGGATTTTGCCGATTGTACGCTGAACAATCGTAAACCCGAAGTTACAGTATATGATGGCACTGCCGCGCTTGAAACGGCTTACCGTTGTAAAGAATCTTTTGAAACCGGGAAGATGCTTGCTTTTCGCGACTGATTTTATATTCGCTAGTATAAGATAATCCCCGGTTTTCGCTATTGAAGGGAATAGATATGGCCATTACTGAAAGAGAAATAGCTGAAATTGCGGGGGTTTCCCGTGGCACTGTGGATAGAGTCATACATAACCGCGGAAGAGTTGATCCGGAGGTGCATAGACGGGTTAGTCAGGTAGCCGAAGAACATGGATTTACGCCAAGCCATATGGGCAGAGCCTTGGCCTTGGCAAAAAATCCGGTGAAGATTGGCGTAATTGTGCACCTTACAAAAATTTCTTTTTTTCAAGTGGTTCTGCAATCTTTAAAAGAAGCCCGGCAGGAAATTGCGAGGTTGGGCGGAGAGCTAATTATAAAAGAGCAACGGGATATAGACGCGGATGAACAGATGAAGTTGCTGGATGAATTAGTGGCCGATAATGTTCAGGGCGTTGTCATCTCACCGGCGCAGGACGCAAGAGTGCGGAATTATCTGAATGATTTGCATCAAAATATAGGAATCCCCATCGTAACTTTTAATACAGACTTAGAAGGTTTGGAACGTCTTTGCTATGTGGGGGTGGATTATGTTAAAGAAGGGCGCACTTGCGCGTATTTGATGGATCTTTTGCTGCGGGGAAAGGGCGGCAAGATACTTATTATCAGCGGACATCTTACTCAACCCTCAAACCATCTGCGTGTTGAGGGCTTTGCTTCCGAATGTGGTACGCACTACCCCAATTTGGAAATTGTCGCTATGCAATTCAATAACGATGAACAGGAAAAATCTTATGAGATAACAAAAACCATGCTGCGGGATATTGACGATCTGGATGCCATAATATTGGTCTCCGCCGGGCATACAGGTGTTTGCAAGGCTTTAGAAGAGCTGGGTATGTCGGAGAAAATAAAGCTAATCATGTTTGACTCATTGCCGGAAACCGATATGTATCTGGAAAAGGGTGTTATTGACTTTGTTATAGATCAAGACGCGAATCGGCAGGGAAGTTTGCCTCCCAAAATTCTATTTGACTATATTTTTAATAACAAAAAGCCGGAGCAAGAACGTGTTGTGGGGCAAATTACGGTAAAAACAAAATACATTTCGTGAAATAGCGTTTTTCCAAAAAATTCATAGGAATCGAGGATAACATGGAAGAAATTAGAATCGGTGTTATCGGCACCGGCGCTATCGGACAGGAGCATGTGGCGCGATTGCATAATACCATAGCCGGCGCGCGTGTAACCGCCGTATGCGACATTAATACTGAAAGCGCGCTCACGGTCGCTTCAAAACATGGCTTGCGCGTAGAACCAAATATGGACTCGTTAATAGCGGCGAATGATGTGGACGCGATTGTGGTTTGCTGCTATGATCCAGTACATGCCAAAGCGGTTTTGGATAGTATATCAAAAGGGAAACCCGTATTTTGTGAAAAGCCGCTCGCTACCACCCGGCAAGATTGCAAAAAGATTGTTGACGCGGAGATTGCTGCGGGAAAAAGGCTGGTGCAAGTAGGGTTCCAACGTAGATATGATAAAGGTTATTTGCAGATTAAGGAACTTATTGACAGCGGCGACTTTGGCAGACCTCTGATGGCGCATTGCGCCCACCGCAACGCAAGTGTGGCGGACAATTATGATACCACTTACGCCGTCTATTCCACGGCTATCCATGAAATAGACGCGGTTCATTGGCTGATAGACGATGAATATGTTTCGGCTCAGGTGATAATTCCATCATCCACAAAATACACGCGTCCCGACTTTCTGAAAGACCCGCAATTTATGATTTTACGCACTGCCAAAGGCGTGTTGATAGATATAGAAGTATTTGTGAATTGCCGCTATGGTTATGATATTCAATGCGAAATCATATGTGAAGATGGAATACTTAAACTCCCCGAGCCGTCCTTCCCAATGGTGCGCAAGAATGAGCGGCTTAGCACCAGACTGGAAACAGACTGGAAACGGCGTTTTATAGAAGCCTATGATGTTGAAATGCAAGATTGGGTAAACTCTGCGCTTAAGGGCGAAGTAAACGGTCCCACGGCTTGGGACGGATATGTCGCCGCGGTTACAGCCGACGCATTGGTTCGCAGCCAAACGACAGGCGAAGTTGTGGATATTATAACAGGTTCGACACCTGATTTTTATAAGTAGGAGTATAAAGCATTATGCTGGACAAAAATAAGATTAAGCTTGGCATCGCGCCTATCGCGTGGACTAATGACGACTTGCCTGATCTGGGCGGCGAAAATACTTTTGAACAGTGCGTGTCGGAGATGGCGCTCGCCGGATATACCGGAAGCGAAGTAGGTAATAAATACCCGTCCGATCCCGCAGTATTAAAACCCGCTTTGGATTTGCGGGGATTGCAAATTTGCAATCAGTGGTTTTCTTCCTTCTTAATTTCAAAGCCATATGAAGAAACAGAAGCGTCTTTTATCAAGCAATTGAAGTTTCTTAAAGCAATGGGCGCGAAAGTTATCGGGGCTTCCGAACAGAGTTACAGCACTCAAGGACAGAACGTGCCGATATTTGAAAGCAGATACATAATGAACGATAAAGAATGGGATACCTTATGCGCCGGGCTTAACAAACTGGGTAAGGTCGCCAAAGACAGAGGAATGAAGCTTACATTCCACCATCATATGGGGACGGTAGTGCAGATAGAGGAAGAAATTGATCGCATGATGCAAAACACTGATCCGGATTTATTCTACTTGTTATATGATTCCGGTCACTTGGCGTATTGTGGGCAGGATTATTTGAATGTGCTAAATAAATATGCAAAACGCGTCGCGCATGTGCATTTGAAAGATATTCGTCCGTCTGTTGTAGAACAAGTAAAAAATGAGCGGAAGAGCTTTTTGGATGGAGTGCGAAGGGGGGCTTTCACGGTACCCGGTAATGGCAGTATTGATTTTACCCCCATTTTTGAAATTTTAAAAAGTGTGGATTATGAGGGATGGATGGTTGTGGAGGCGGAGCAAGATCCCGCTGTTGCGAATCCATTGGAGTACGCGATATTAGCGCGGAAATATATTAAAGAAAAAACAGGTTTATGAAATAGCAGCCGTTTCACGAAGTAAACGAAGAGGGAAGCCAGGTGAAACAGATAAGAGCAAGGAGGCAGGCGGCGACCGACGCGTACTTGCCATAGCTCTGGACAACAACCGCTCAAGGCGGCGGAATCGCAACAGCCATTCACACAAGGCGCTTATTAGACTATTGGCACTATGTAGTTACCCACACAGCGCCAAGTTGTTTCCATTGTAAAATATGCTGATTTGCTTGGTGTGAATGGCTTTATGCGAATGCCGCCGCCTTGAGCTTCGCATAAAATTCGCGAAGGCTAAAGCCACACAGTGGCAATTTTCGATGAGTCCCCTCCCCAGCGCAGCTACAGTAGGCAACTTGATATACCTTTGTTTCCTAAGAATCAAGATACTTCGCGTACCACTCAACCAATAAGCGCCTTGGGAGGGGTCGAAGCGAAATTTGCCACTGTGTGGCGGGCGGGCCAGATGATGTATTTGTTTTGTTTTTTAGGGCGGGCGGGCCAGATGATGTATTTGTTTTGCTTTTTATGGCGGGCGGGCTAGATGATGTATTTGTTTTGCTTTTTAGGGCGGGAGTCGAGTTCTTCTTTCTTCTCTTCATAGCCGGGTCTGCCGAACATGGCGTAAGTGGCGTTTTTACCCTCCTCAACTCCGGGTTGGTCAAAAGCGTTTATGTTCAGCAGTTCGCCGGAAAAGGCGGTCGCCACTTCTAAAAAGTAAAGAATTTGTCCTATGGTGTTTTCATTCACTTCCGGCAAGGTAATCATCATATTCGGCTTGCCCGATCTCAAGAGTGCGTATTCGGTAGCCAGCATTTCTGTCTGTATAAGTTGGTTTTGTGTAATGCCCCCCAAGAATCCCAGACTGGGGAGATCGGAATATAGTTTAGGAATGGTTATTGTTTCACGAAACTTTTCAACACCTAATAGAACTATTAGCTTGTCAAACGGACCTTCGGTATATAATTGAACCTGCGAATGTTGATCCGTAACACCCAAAGCCTTGACAGGCGTCGAACCCGCGTATACCTCCTTTCCCTCTCTATCAAATTTCTTTCCCAGAGACTCCGCCCATAATTGAGCGTACCAGTCCGATATATATTTTAAAGAATCAGCGTAAGGCATCATTACAGAAATGTTGATCCCCTTGTTAAAGGCGATGTAATGCAGTACAGAGTACATGTAAGCCGGATTCTTTTCTATGTCGTCCACAGAACATAAGGCATCCATAGCTGCCGCGCCCTTTAAAAGTTCAGCAATATCCACGCCGCAAAACGCCGCCGGAAGCAGCCCTACCGGAGTTAATTCCGAAAAACGGCCGCCGACTGCCGAGGGAACAAAAAAGGTTTTATAACCCTCTTCTTTAGAGATTTTTATCAAATTTCCCTTTTCGCTGTCCGTCGTACAAACTATATGATCTTTAGCGGCAGCGCCCAGTTTTTTCTCCAATAATTCTTTGATTATCATAAATTGAGACATTGTTTCCGATGTACTGCCAGACTTAGAAATAACGTTAAAAAGAGAGCGAGTTGGATCTATTGTCTGGAAAAGATATATAAGCCTTTCGGGATCTACGTTGTCCGCTACATAAAATTTAGGATAACCGCCGCGTTTTTCGCGAGGAAGCTCGTTGTAGTACGGATGGTTAATCGACTGCTGCACGGCCATAGGTCCCAGCGCCGATCCGCCGATACCCAAAACGACAAACGCGTCTATCTCATCCTTTATAAGGTTGACATATGATATTATATCGTTTACAATTTCCTCCTGGTTGTATGGTAGCTCCCTCCAAGCCATAGTATCCCGCTTTGTTTTCATAGCGGACACCGCTCTGTCTATTTGTGGTTTAATCGACGCTATATCGGCGGGGGAGACGCCGTGTTTCCCGACGAATTCCGTCATCACGTTGTTATAGTCCAAAGTAATCTTCATTATAACCCTCCTAGCAATTTGCTCTATTATAGCTAATCCGTCAAATGATTGCAAGTAAGGATGGAAAATATGTTAAGTTACACGTATTTGGAAGAAACATTTGGCATTAAAAAAAATCTGATTACGCTTGCCAAAGAAAGCGAAACAGAGCTAAAAGAACAATTTTCTCGCATGGATGGAATTGCGGAATACAATCAACTGAAGGTTCTCCATGCTATGCAGAAGAACCGGCTTTCAGAATCTCACTTTGTCCCGACGACCGGTTATGGTTATCATGACGCGGGCCGTAACGTGCTGGAGGAGATTTATACCGACGTTTTCAAGGCGGAATCCGCGCTGGTCAGACCGCAGATAATATCCGGCACCCACGCGCTTACGACTGCGCTTTTTTCATGCCTGCACCACGGCGACGAACTGCTGTCCGCAGTCGGAAAGCCTTATGACACCCTTGAATCGGTTATAGGAATTCGTCCGGCCAGAGGATCGCTGGCGGAATACGGAATTACTTATCGCCAAGCGGAATTGGTCAACGGTTGTGTCGATTGGGGTAATCTGAAAAGGGAAATCAATTCAAAAACAAAAGTCGTTTTGATACAAAGATCTAAAGGATACGCTTGGCGAAAATCTTTGACCAATTTAGATATAGGGGAATTGATTGGTCGAATAAAATCTATACGAAGTGATTTGATTTGTCTGGTAGACAATTGCTACGGTGAATTTGTGGATACCGACGAACCCATAGAATTTGGGGCGGACCTAGTCGTCGGGTCGTTGATTAAAAACCCCGGAGGGGGGATTGCGCCAGTCGGCGGGTACATTGCCGGAAAGAAGGAATATGTTGAAAACGCCGCCGCAAGATTGACCGCGCCGGGATTAGGTAAAGAGGTCGGACCTTCGCTGGGGCTTACAAAAGCGCTTACGCAAGGACTATTCTTCGCGCCGCAAGCGGTAAACGCCTCTGTAAAGGCGGCGATATTCGCGGCTCACATACTTGAGAAACTGGGATT
>JAISRJ010000068.1 GCA_031273705.1 Clostridiales bacterium | reverse complement strand
ATTGTTTCATATATCCGCGAGCCGTTCGTTTATGTTCCCGGGAATGTTCGGCTTACTTTGGATCGCGATATTAGGACAGGAATGTACTCCACCGATTTTTTGTCTAATGAAAGGCGAGAAATCCCCGCCGGGGAGAATGAGATATTGCTGGAAGTTAAATATGACGCGTTTTTACCTGGTATCATAACAGATCTTGTGCAATTACCCAATAGAATGGCAAGTTCGTTTTCAAAATACGCTGCATGCCGTATGTATGGATGACTTGATTTTTTAGAAAGTTTGTAAAGGCTCCGCGCTTTAGCGATGGAGTATGAAGGGGGAGACTAATGAATTTTGAAGATGCGTTCAAGACTAGTTTTCTTGAAAATATGGCTAATGTTACGGTTTTGGATACGATATTTGCGCTTTCGCTTGCCGTTTGTATCGGAGTGTTTATCTTTTTCATATATAAGAAAACATATAAGGGAGTTATGTACTCCGCTAGTTTCGCTGTTACATTAATTGCGCTCACAATGATAACGACAGTTGTTATATTGGCTGTTACCAGTAACGTAATTCTGTCATTGGGTATGGTTGGAGCATTGTCGATTGTGCGTTTTCGTACTGCCATTAAGGAACCGTTAGACATAGCTTTTTTGTTTTGGTCTATAGCGGCGGGTATTGTATTAGCCGCCGGACTTTTGCCATTAGCGGTGTTTGGCAGTGTATTGATCGGGGTAGTATTGCTGGTATTCGTAAACTATCAGACAAATGATCTGCCATATATACTTATTTTAACTTTTACAGATGAAACCGCCGAGCGAGATATTACAAAACGCCTTACTAACGCTGTTAAAAAGAAAATGATAAAGAGTAAAACGGTAAATTATGACAGTATTGAAATAAATTATGAAATTAGATTAAAGAATAACGATACCGGATTTCTTAACTCTTTAAGGCAAGTATCCGGTGTTCGTCAAGCTGTACTTGTTAGTTACAATGGCGATTATATGGGGTAGGCGATACATATGGTAAGAAATAGGAATACTGACAAAATCTGTATTGCTATAACCGCCTTTATGGTGTTCGCGATATTGTTATTTATGTTAGCGTCCTCAATGGGTGTTATAGCGGATGCAGCCGGTGAACCCATTTACGCGCAGACACTCTTTTCTATAGATAAAGTTCACACTTTGGATATTACGGTTGACGACGACGATTGGGCGGGTATGTTAGAAAACGCCCAGAATGAAGAATATATAAGCGTAGATATTACACTGGATGGTGAACGTCTAACGAATGTTGCCATTCGACCAAAGGGCAATTCAACGCTTTCTCAGATGGTAAGAAGCGACTCCGATAGATATAGCTTTAAAATAGAATTTGACCATTATGATAATGGTAAAAACTACGATGGTTTGGATAAACTGACGCTTAATAACTTAACGCAAGACAATACGCTTATGAAAGACTACCTATCATATCATATGATGAATGATATGGGCGCGCTCGCGCCGTTATCAAGTTATATTTACATAACAAAAAACGGTGAGGACTGGGGTTTGTATCTGGCGGTAGAGAGTATCGAAGAGTCGTTTGCGGAACGCAACTTCGGAAAAACTTACGGCGACATATACAAGCCCAACAATGATAATATGGGCGGTGGATTTGGCGGCAGCAGAGGCGGCCCCGGTGGCCGCCGGTGGAGAGATATGTCCGGGTTTGACTTGGGAAGCTTCGACTTAGGTAATCCGTCGGCTTGGGCTAATATGCCCGGCGGTGGAGGCTTCGGCGGCGGACCTCCCGGTGGCGGTCGCGGCTTCGGTGGAAGCGGAGGAGGCTTCGGCGGCGGGTTTGGAAGAAGAGGCAGTAGTGACATTGCCCTGATTTATTCGGACGACGAGCTAACCAGCTATTCCAGTATATTCGATAACGCAATGTTTAAACCTTCAAAATCAGATAAAAATCGTTTGATCGCCTCTTTAAAGAAGATGAACGAAGGTAATGTAATAGACTCCGTAAATATAGATGAAGTTATTCGGTATTTTGTGGTGCATAATTTTGTGATTAATTCAGACAGCTATACAGGAAATTTTATGCATAATTATTACCTGTATGAAAAAGATGGTCTACTATCCATGATAGCTTGGGATTATAATCTTGCCTTTGGCGGAATGGGGGGTATGGGCGGCGGTCGAGGCGCCGGTGATAATGCCGACAATGCAATGCCTACCGGTGATGTTGCCGACAATACAAGACCTACCGGTGATAATGCCGGTCATCCGAGTGATAACGCTCATACAAGTGACAGTGATTTAGATGGCGCTAACATTGACACGGATGGCGAAACTGCAAACCTGTCTAAATCGAACCCAGAGGTTGAAATAACTAACTTGAATTTTGTTCCGGGTGAATCGTCGTCAAACGGCGAACGCCCTATGGGACCTCCGCCGAGTGGCGCGTCGTCAAACGGCGAACGCCCTATGGGACCCCCGCCGAGTGGCGCGTCCTCAAACGGCGAACGTCCGATGGGACCCCCGTCGAACGCGGGAGAAGATTTTGGTGCCATTGACGAACCTCCTACAGGAGATTTCCCAAATGAGAGCTTTCCGGCGGAAGAAGGCGAGCCAAATAATCCTGACTTTGCGGAATACGAAGAAAATCCGAATGACCAAGATAGCGACGACGTTACGATTGATTTTTTTGACGAGCATGGTAATTCCGTTGACTTCTATGGAGTATACGATAATCCGAATGGTGAAACTGAACCCATTGACTCAGCGCCGGATGAATTCCCGGGTGGTTTTGGATTTGGTGGATTCGGAGGCGGTATGTTTGGCGGAGGCGGCTCCGCGACTTCGACTGTAAACACCCCGATAGATTCGCCGGTGTTTTCGGGGAGTATCGAAGAACGTCCTATGATTGCGTGGATTTTTGACAGCAAACGCTACACCGAGCAATATCACGAAGTATTCAGAGAATTTGCCGCTTATCTTGAGAGTGATGAATTTGAGGCATTCTTTGATAATACAGTCGATATTATTTCGCCGTATGTTCAGATAGATCCGAGTATAGAATGCACTTACGAAGATTTTGTGTTGGCTTCAGATACATTTAAAGAATTCTTGGCTTTGCGTACTCAAAGTGTTAGAGGGCAATTGGCTGGGAGTATTCCCTCTACCACAGAGGGACAGACAGAAGACGACAGCCGTCTGATAGACGCTTCGGGTATTGATATAAGCAAGATGGGCAGTAACAGAGGATTCGGCGGCGGCGGTCGATGGGGTCAGGATGCCGATGATTCTGAAACAACAGACGAGTAGGGTTACTGCCCATCCCGGGTTGATTGGCACGTTAACGGGACAACTTCCGGAGGCGGGGTGGGTACACTTCAATTCAGGCACTAAAAGCAAAGTGGCGGATACCGCCATTTTTGGCAGACACACTCTAGCCAGACTAAGCAGGTGATATTTATTAACACTATTTTAAATGGAAACGGCGAACTAATATCCGAATTACTGCGCGGCGCGGGGGAAATTCTAGCTTTGCCCTGCGGGGGCAGGGGCGTTTGCGGCGGGTGTATTGTATATGTCAAAGGCGCTCAGGATGAACCTTGCCAAGCCGAGAGAGATTTAATTTATTCAAAACATCCGGTAAAAATCAAAGATTTTACCGCGCGTTTGGCGTGCGCGTGTCATGTGTTTGGAGAAATTGAAATTATTTCTTCCGATGAAGCGGTCACAGTGGTTACTCGGTCAAATAGTGAGATACCCGATTACGATGGTCATGAAAAAAAATCCCTTGGAATTGCGGCAGACATAGGGACTACCACGGTCGTATTGGAATTATACGATTTAGAAAGTAAAAAATTGCTTGGAGTTGAAACAGCTCTTAATCCTCAAACATCAATCGGGTCGGATGTTCTAAGTCGAATCGAATACGCCGTTAAATTTGGTATCGACGAGCCTTGTGATTTAATTCGTGGTAAGCTAGCTGAAATGCTAAGGTCGATTATAAAATATGATTCTTTTAAAAATTCTTATGAAAATATTCGTCGTGTGGTCATAACAGGCAACACGACGATGCTTCATTTTTTGATGGGATTAGATCCCAGCGGAATTGGAGCCGCGCCGTTTAAACCTTCGAGTTTATTTGGAGAAGTCTATCCTGCCGACAGAATATTTCCGTTTTTGAGAAACGCGGAGATGTATATTCCTCCATGTATCAGCGCGTATGTCGGCGCGGACATAGCCTGTGGATTGCTGTGCGTTGACAGGAAAGGAAAGACGCTTTTTGTGGATATAGGCACAAATGGCGAAATGGCCGTTATCGGTGAAGATATTTTGTGCGCCGCGACGGCGGCGGGTCCGGCTTTTGAGGGTGCCGGCATAAGTATGGGGGTGTTGGCTGTTCCCGGCGCGATTTATGATGTGTTTGAATCTGATAGATCCATTTCTTCCATTTCATGTAAGACCATTGCAAACGCCCCGCCGATTGGAATTTGCGGAACAGGGTTAATCAGTACGGTGGATTTAATGCTAAAACTCGGGATATTAGACGAATCGGGTTATTTGGAAGAACCATTCAAGATCGTTAGCGAGGTTTATATTTCTCCGAAGGATATACGGGAACTGCAATTGGCAAAGGCGGCAATCGCCGCGGGTATCGGCGCGTTGCTGAAAAAGTCGGAGACAGAAATTGGAGACATAGATGCTCTTGTGCTTTCCGGAGGTTTCGGAAGCTTTTTGGATCCACAGAAAGCCGCGGGAATAGGATTAATACCGAAAGAATTGGCGCAGAAAACAATGTTGGCGGGCAACACGGCACTCCGAGGCGCGGTGAAAACATTATTCTCCCGACGATATAGAGAACAACTGCGTGAACTTTGCGACAGAGCAAAAGAAATACCGCTGTCCGGCAGCGGCATTTTTGAAGAACTGTTTATAGAGTGCATAAATTTAAGTCCTCTGGCGCCACATTTCACGTAGAGACAATTGTGTGAATGGCGGCTGCCGGATTCTGCCCGCCCTCCGGTCGGGCAATATTCCTCTACGTTTTTTGCAGCCTCTTAACATCCTCCTCACCGGGGGTTATAAAGGCCGTTTTATTATTCTCATAAATAACCATACCCGGCCTTGCTCCGTTCGGCTTTTTTACATACCTTTTTAAGGTGTAATCAACCGGCACCTGTGAGGAATTCTTTCCTTTGCTGAAAAACGCCGCCAAGATAGCCGCCTCGGTTATCGCGGTGTCGGAGACAGCCCTGCCGTTTGCTCTTATGATAACATGCGAACCGGGAATGCTTTTAGTATGAAGCCACATATCTTCCGGTTCCGCTACACGCAGCGTTAATTCGTCGTTCTGCTTATTGTTCTTGCCGACGTAGATATCAAAACCGTCTGAAGAAACATATTTTAAAGGTTTTGATTTCCTTGATTTAGAATTAGAACCGCCGGGGTTAAGACCTCGATTCTTTTTCAAAAACCCGCTCTCAATCAATTCCTCTCTTATATCCGCGATGTCACTTTCGTCAACCGCGGAATCAATCGAATTCTGTACGCTCAGCAGATACTCCAAGTCTTTATTGTTATTTTTTATTTGATCTTGAAGCGCGGCAAACGTTCGCTTCGCCTTATTATACTTTTTAAAATACCACTGCGCGTTTTCGGCGGGGGTTAAATCAGCCTGCAATGGAATCGTAACTTCCGGAGAGCCCTCTTCGTAATAGTTTAACGCCGTGAAATAAGTCATACCTTTTTGAAACGCGTAAATATTTGCCGTAAGCAGTTCGCCCATAACCTTTTGGGTTGCTCTGTCCTTAATTTCATCTATCGTGCGCCGATGAATATCCGCCTTTTTTACACAGCGCTCGACAGCCGCCTTTACTTGTTTGCGCAGGTCGGCTGTCTTTTGGTTTATTCTATACAATCTGTCGCGCTCGGTAACAAAGGATTCTATCATCTCCGATGGAGATTCAAAATCTTTTCGCGGACTGTTTTTATATCTTTCCATATATATGCAGGAAATTTCAATCGGATTACCTTTGGAGTCCAAGATCAGCCTGTTATCAAATTTCCCATTTCGCACGGTATCCATCAGCGTATTAAAGGAACAGTATAAAGAATTTTTTTGTTCATCAGATATTTGTGAAATACGCGTGTCCGCCGCCACAGATACGCGCTCGCACAAATCCGCCGACACGCGCGGATTAATTCCGTTAAAAGACATAAATATCTCCTGGCAGGTTTTTTTATCATTATAGAAGTGTTCATCCGGGAAGAGATTCAGGAATTTATCCTTATCCATATCCAGCGGATTTAGTTTATCACCCGGCGGCGGAACATATATCAGCCCCGGCAGAATTTGTCTGGCCGAACTCTTGTCAAAAGATATATGCTTTATAGCGTCCAGAACTTTACCGTTATGATCCAGAAGAATTATATTACTGTGTTTGCCCATTATCTCGATCACGCAACGTTTTATAGACAGATCGCGCATTTCATTTCTAGATTCCACATGAATTTCTATTATTCGTTCAAATCGCGGTTGAATGATTTTAACAATTCTTCCGCCTGTTAGATGTTTTCTCATGATCATGCAGAACATCGGCGGAGTAAACGGGTTTTCCTTTGACAAGCCAGTCAGGTGCGCCCTGGGTTGAGAGGCACTCGCCGTCATGCGCAGCTTATAATTACTCCCCTTCGCTCGGATAGCCCAAATAATTTCGTCACTCTCAGGCTGCAAAACTTTATCTACCCGACCGTCAAGCAGCTTGTCGCGGATTTCATTAACAACGGACGCTATTAAAAATCCATCCATTTATTCATTACCAATCTTATTCATTATTGTTTATAATATCTTGCAGGCTGCGCAAAAATCCGGAAATCCAACGGTTGACAGCGGGGTTAATGGTGCTTTCATCTTCAAAAACCTCAAAACGCGTTTCTATGGAATGAAGATCGTACATATACAGCATATCAACCAGCCGTAATATACTTAACATAAAACTACTAAGTACAATCTCTGATTCAAAGTTACCATCCAATTGGATTATGTCAAATAAGTCCGCGCGATGCTTTATTTCATCCATTACCGCCGGATGAAGTGTTTTATGGTCGAGATTGCGTTTGTAAACTATATGCAGTTCGTCGTCCTTTCGCCGTCTAGCCAATAATCTCTCTAAAATCACATCCACATTACATGAAATGTCGATTACCAGCAGACGCCAACGTTTTTCTTTTATAAATTTAATTAGATGCATAGCCTGTTGTCGATTTCGAGGAAAGCCGTCCATCAACCCCGGCTTGTGCGATACCGCGAATTCGGAAAATACTTTTACCGCGGTTTCGTCATTTATCAACACGCCCTGTTCCGTTAAACGTTTAGTTTCCGGGTCGGTTTTCGCTTTTTCGCGAAAAATATCGCCCATACTCGCGGCATCCAAATCCGGCAGCCAGTAGTTTTTGATATTTTTTACCAATGTGCCTTTGCCCGAGCCGGATTCGCCCAATAGCAGAACGTAGTCCCACTTGCCCAGTATCTTACCGCCCTTTTGCATTGCGTCAGGATTCATGATTATTCCCCTTGTATATTTGATAAAGCGGAACCAAACCCGATTCCGTCTTTCGTAGCAATTCAATTCGTGAAACATACGTATAATCGGGTATTTTGAATTCTTTCATATACTGTTTTAGTCCACCCGCAAGATTCAACGTTACTTCGGTCTCTTCGCCTTCACGCGGTCTGATTTTGTATTTTGCCGCACATGCCAGAGCCGCGGATTTTTTTTCGTATTCCTCCGCCATACGCGCGTCTTTTATAAATAAATGCCGCGGCATTTGCTTAGCCAAAGACAAAGCGGCGTCGTATGGTTCACAATATTTTTCCAAAGTAATCTCCGCCACTTCGTTAAGACCTTCGACACCCAACGGCAACGGCGCGGCGAATCCTACTTTTTGATGAGGGTTAAAGCCTTGCGAATATCTGACAGGAAGCCCTGCCCGATTTATAGCTCTCTGAAATAATGTAAGCAAATCCAAATGCCCTATAAATTTCATCACGTCGGTTTTTGAGAACAGAACCAACAGTCTAGGCATAAATACACCCCTCAATCCCGCAACCACCGCAGGATTCACGACAATTCGGAGTTATTTGGGCGGACTTAGCCTGATTGTATTCTTTAATCAAAAACCGCTTACTTACGCCAACATCTATATGATCCCAAGGCAAAACCTCGTCGCTGGTTCGTTCGCGATGGGCGTAAAAGTCAATTTCCGTTTGGGTAAAGGACTCTACCCAGCGAATATAGCTAAATTTCTCCGACCATCCATCGAAACGCGCGCCATTTTTCCAAGCGTTATAGATTGCCTGCCCCGACTTTCGATCCCCTCTGGCTAACGCCGCCTCTATAATACTCTGTTCAGCGTCGTGGTAGCTAAAGCGGATTTTTCTATTCAAATTCCGCTTTATCAGATTTTGTTTAGCTCTAAACGTTTCCAATGTATCCTGTCCAACCCACTGAAAAGGGGTAAAGGGTTTCGGCACAAAACAAGAAACGCTTATGGAAATATTAGCGCCGTTTTTAGGGCGTTTATCCTTTGGAATAGAGAAAAATTGATCTAAAACGCGTTCCGCCAACGCCGGAATAGCAAGAATATCCTCTTCGGTTTCGTAAGGAAGACCAATCATGAAATACAATTTTATTCGGTTTCTGCCGCTTTCAAACGCCTGTCTGATACCACGCAAAATCTCTTCTTCCGTTATGCCCTTATTAATAATGTCCCTCATGCGCTGACTGCCGGCTTCGGGCGCGAATGTCAAGCCGCTTTTGCGAATTTCTCCGGCTTTGGACATAAGTTCAAGTGAAACTTTATCTATTCTCAGCGAGGGTAATGAAACATTTACATGTATTGGAGATAATTTTTGGGTTAATGCCGTTATAAGCTCGTTGCAATGAATATAATCACTCGCCGACAAGCTTAGCATGGATATTTCTTCCTGACCTGTGGTTTTTATTAAATCATCAGCCTGCTTTATTAAAGTTTCTAAAGATCGTTCACGCACCGGACGATAGATGTACCCCGCCTGACAAAAGCGGCAACCACGAATACAACCGCGAAACACTTCTACCGACACACGATCCTGAACGGTTTCGATCAGCGGCGTAATATAACTTTTAGGAAAATAGGAGCTGTCTAGATCCGACACAAACGCTTTTTCAGTTTTCTTAGAAGAACCATCTTGAGAATCGTCAAATAATACCGGAACATAAATCCCCGGCACGTTGCGGATATTCCGCAAAAATTCGCGTTTTGTGCCGTGGTTAAATTTATTGGCTTTGTATATATCTAAAATGTCGTTAATGCAGGCTTCACCGTCGCCTATATAAAAAAAATCTATAAAATCAGCCATTGGTTCGGGATTGACGGCACACGAACCCCCCGCGCAGATGATAGGAGCTTTTTCGTCCCTTTGGGAAGAAAACAAGGGTATCCCCGCAAGATCCAGCATATTAAGCACATTAGTATAACACAATTCGTATTGCAAGGTAAAGCCTATAAAATCGAAAAGGGATAGAGGATCTCCTGTTTCGAGAGCGAGCAAGGGAATATTTTTTTGCCGCAGAATTATTTCCATATCAGTCCACGGCGCGAAAGAACGTTCGCAATAGGTGTCGGCTCGTTCGTTTAGCAGCGCGTACATGATTTGCAAACCCATATGGCTCATTCCGATTTCGTACACATCGGGAAAACAAAAAGCGAACCTAATGTCAATATCTTCGACATTCTTCCGCGCGATATTTATTTCATTGCCGATATACCGACCGGGTTTTTCAACAGCGGCAAGGCAATAATCCGGATAAGCCATAGCATAACTCCGATATGGATAGAAATTTTTAAAAATATACGCTAAGGAGCGTCTGAAAAGGTCCTCGCGGGGCGAACACCATCATGATCTAAAGCTCATGGGCTTCCCGCAGCCGATTAAATAACTTTTTTAGACACCCCTAGTATAGCCGATTATCGATGTTCTTGCAAGGGAAAAACTATAGACGTGTTTTTTCGATCGCCGGGATGGTTAAAAAGTAAGCGGCTCGCCTCCTTTTACGCGCGTTACATCACCAGCATATTCTCCATTTTAGCACTATCGCTTTCATCGTTATTACGAAAAAATATATCTCGAAACAACATGAATATCTCATCGATTATACCAACTAGAGTCGGGTCAAAATGCGTTCCGCTTTCTTCATGAATAATCTCCATTGCTTCCTCGTGCGATAATGAGCGTTTATATGGACGCTCGGAAACCAAAGCGTCATATACATCGGCAATCGTCATAATCCTGGCCGAAAGGGGTATGTCTTCACCGGCAAGGCCCAAAGGATAACCTTTTCCGTTCCACCATTCGTGGTGCATAAAAACAATCTCACGCGCAACCAGCAAAAAGGAAGAATCGTCGCCAAGCTCTCGCATTGCGTTGTCTATCATCATTGCCCCGATTTTTGTGTGATTTTTTATAATCGAATATTCATCCTGATTCAACTTACCGGGTTTGTGCAGAATCATGTCCGGTATACCCACTTTTCCAATATCATGAAGTTTGGCGCATTTTATTATATCGTCGGCGTAAGTGCGATTCATCCTATACTGGTGAATGCCCAGTTTAAATAGGTGATTAACGATTTTCTCGGCGTACATGGTGGTTCTGCGGATGTGTCCGCCGGTTTCGTCGTCTCGATAAGCGGTGATGTTAGCCAAAATGTTAAGTATGGTATCTTGGCTGCGGGTTAGCTGATTTGTTTTGCTTTCTACCATCTGTTCCAAATTTTTTCGATAGTTTTGCAGTTCCAAATGTATTTGTATGCGACGCAGCACAATATTCGCAATTATCGGTCCTAAAATATAATCCACCGCGCCCATCATTAATCCGTGGGCTTCATCCGCGCGATCATAATGCTCGGCAAGAAAAATTACCGGAATCTCTTGCCATCGTGGATCTTTTTGCAGGCGTTCCATAACTGCGTAACCGCTGCAATCCGGCAGGTTTATATCCAGCAAAATTAAGCCCGGAGTATTAACTTCTAAAAATTCCAGAGCTTCCTCTCCGCTTCTGGCGGATAGTACATTATATCTAAATCTTAAAATATCTTGAAACATCTCCAGATTATCCAGATTGCCATCCACAACCAACACACTCAGATTTGGTATGTACTTCATCTGATCACCCCGCATAAATTTTATTATGTGCAGAGGCAACAAAAAAACGCGAATATATCGCGCCCAATTCTTAACAAAATTTGTGGACTATACCTTCACAAGCATTTCGACGAAACTATTACAGAGATAGAGCTACGAGAGCGATTTATTATATTTTAGATTTGTTCTTATATCATCCCCAATAAATTTGAGCATTATAAACCGCCCGATAAACCGGCTGATAATCCGTTCGGAGTATTGTTTCTCCAATTCTTCCAGTTTTAAATTCGTAGAAATAACTATGGACCTATTATCCAGCAGACGTGTATTTAGTATATTGAAAAATTCAGAATTGGTGATTATTGTGGATATTTCAGAGCCCAAGTCGTCAATAATCAGCAAATC
>JAISRJ010000025.1 GCA_031273705.1 Clostridiales bacterium | reverse complement strand
TCCCGCTTTTTTTAAGAAAATAAAAAAATGGATAGTGGAGTGAGCGAGGGGCAAAACTACGCCAATAGACCGCCGCCCGGCGACAAAATTACAACGCCGGGCGGCGGTCTATTGCGATAGCTCATTGCTATACCCGCAAGCGAAATCATTTGCCATCCCCATACGGTCTTTTTAGCGCAATACCGCGTCAGACGGTTACTTGCGTACCTGAGGGTACGCAAGCAACCGTCTTCTTTGTCTTGCGCTAAAAATTCTCGTATGTCATTGGCAAATGCTTACGCTCGTGAGTATATTCACTTACGCATTGGTGAAATATGAATCTGATCCTCACTCATGCCGGTTTTACGTTTTACAATATCCTCTATCTGCGCGATTTCCGCGTCTGTCAAGGCTTCTTTATTAACAACTACGTCCACACTATTGTCGTCTATTCGCACATAAACTTCCGAAAAACCCTTCGCCTCGATCATAGCTTCGGCGGCGGTTTCCTTCTCTATGCGCTTTTGAATCTCCATCATAGAGTCGGCGGCTTCGGCCTTTTTCTCTTGAGCAATGTTTTCGTTGTTAATCATTTCGGTCAACAAACTTTTTTCTTTAGCCCTTGCCTGTTCGCGGCTTAATTTTGCCTGTACAAAATAGGAAGAATCACCATTTACGTTTACAAACACCGCTTCTCCAGGATCCTCTTCGCCATTAGCTCCTGTGGCCAACTCACCCTCCGTCAGATTTTCCTCAAGCTCCGTGACTATCGTGGGGTCGTCGTCCTCCTCATACAGCAAGGCGCTGCCGATGTCAAATTCATCATCCGACCCGGCGATTGATGGAATCAAAGCGTCAATCTCGCCCTGGTCATTCAGAGTTATGCCGGTTTCTTTCGCTTTTTTGGTGTCCGAGTAATTAAGATACCCCGCAACGGCGATCATTACGATAAGCGCGGTAATAATAACCTGATTTCTTTTTAAAACAAACATAGTTACCTCCTTTAACTTCATTAGAACCTATCTCATTTAGGTTTCATTTTAAAAACCTGTACTTTATTCACTTCCAGACCGAGTACAGTTTCGGCCGCTTTCGTGAGCGCGTCTTTTACAAAAACGTTATCCCCTCCTTCGGCAATAATGACGACGCCCTCTATTTTAGGCTGAACCTCTCGCAGGACGAGGGGTGCGCTCACTCCCTGTTCATCAGTAATAAGAATCTTGCGCTGCTCGATACTGGTATTAACTGAACGGCTGTCGCTGTCATCTGAAATGGATTCGTTGGTGGTCGTATCCTCGGCGACAATGATCTCCCTCCCGTATATCAACTTTAGCAGTACTTTTACTTTGCCGGCGCCGTCAATTTGCGACAGCGCCATTTCCATACGTTTTTCAAGGTGTGCTTCATAATCGCTCTCGGTAGCGGTAATAACATCTTCTTCGGTGTTTATCTTGGTCTCCTCTATAGCAAACTCGTCTGCCTTTTTTGTAAACCACGAGCTGCTTAATAATAAAAGAATAATCCCCAAAACAAATGCGATACCTATATTAATCAGCGTTTTTTTATCTTTATCCTTGAACAACTCTCGTATGAAGTCAAGGTTCATACTCTTTCGCCTCACTTCGTTACTGTTATAAGTATATTATCAGTGGACATATCATAGAAGTCGCAAATCGCATTTTTTAATTTTTTAATTTCCGCAGTATCTTGCACATTCCGCGAATATGGGCGCGCCGGGTCGATAAAAACAAAAGGTCTCTCTTTTGAAGATCCATTCAAATACGAGGGCATAACTTTAATTTTCATTTTCTCTATTGCAGAAAAATCCTTCGATGTTCTCGCGTCAGATTCTATTAACTCAAATCCAGCTTTACCACATATACCTTTTAATTGATTAAACACCTGCTCGTTAAACGCCTTTTCTATTAGCTCCCTTTGCAGAGTTTCGTACTCGGCAAACTCCGGCAAATCAACCTTCGTTACACGATTATCAAGCCCCTCGAAAAATTCGTTGACCGGAAATTCCTTCATCCTAATAATATGTGATATAGGGGTAAGCATCATAATTACAAAGACCAGCCCCAAGCAAAGGTCTATATACTTTTTATATTTTTCATTGGGCAAAATGATTCCAACGAACGAAGAAAAAATCAAGAAGTACGCCAAGTTTTTAATATAGCTCATAGCCCCATCCTCCCCATTCGCGGCCAATTTCTCAAAACGACAGCATTATAACCACCGAGATGATAAACATAACCACAACCGTAACCCCGGCTTGAAAAATCAGGTTACAGAAGGCGGCGATTCCGTCGATACATTTCACAAATCGTTCTTCCACAATAGGCTGAATGACAGCCGCCGTTAATTTATAAATTAGCAGCATAGCAAGGATTTTTATCAATTGAACCCCGCAGACGACTATAATGGTAATAACCAGCGCAATCATAATACCGCTTGAAGCCGCCGTTCCCCAAAATAAAACCACATCCATCGCCCCACTTACCATATCCCCCACAACGGGAATCGCTCCCGCGCCTGCTTTAGCTGCTTTTAAAGCCGTGTTATTAATTATGGGAGCACTGATTTTCTGAATTGATAATATACTCAAAAAGACGAAAGCTACACCCTTCAGCCCCCAATCACAAACTTTTCTTATGAGTTTTGTCAAGTTGGTGAGCATGGGTTTGTTTGAGAGATAATTGATTGCCTCTATCATTGCCC
This sequence comes from Clostridiales bacterium, assembly GCA_031273705.1. Classification (GTDB taxonomy): domain Bacteria; phylum Bacillota; class Clostridia; order Lachnospirales; family WQUN01; genus JAISGK01. The sequence continues at coordinate 5,907 of JAISRJ010000025.1, read as the reverse complement.
CGGCGCTTAAAGCGGGGGTTAAAATTAATCTTACAAACAGACTCAATCCTTCGAGCATTACAATAAAGATAGGATTAAAAGCGGACGCGCTCGCGAATTTCCCCGATAAAACCAGCATCCCCAACATTACAGGCAGCGCGGCAGTCATGATATTAGAAAGCACAGTAACCAACCCGGTCATGATACCCAAAGTAGTATGAAACGAAGCAATTAACACCATCAGCAAAGATATATAGCTAACGAAAAACCCCAATTCAGCCGCGGCTTTACTTTTGAAAGAGTCAGTCAGCACTTTTAATACCGCGCTTAGTATGGCGATAATAATAAGATTGCGAAGCAGTTCCCAATTTAAAAGTATCTCGCCAAATAACAGGTCGAGAATCTTTTTACCTATTCCGGCAAGCGAAAGATCCAGCTCACCGCTGATTGCCTTGCGAACCCATTCCCCAAAATTCAGACCGGCGGCTTTGTTAAGCCGAGAAAAATCAAACAGCTCCAATTGTTGATCTATGTATGTTTGTACATCCACATTTGATACAGTATTCATAAGTTACCTCTTTGGTTTATAAATCTAAGGCATTATAGCGTTTATTAGATTAATCAGTCCGAACAATATCGGTGTGGACGTGATTAGAATCAAAGCTTTGCCACCCAATTCTATTTTAGAAGCGATGGCCGATTCACCCGCGTCTACGCAAATTTGCGCTCCAAACTCCGCTATATAGGCAATAGCTATAATTTTTAATATCAAGCCGATATATTGCGTACTTGTGCTCATTAGCGCGGAAATGTTTTCTAAAACGCCAATCGCCTGACCGAGAAACGGCATGATCATGAAAAAGATAATGCAGCTGGCGGCAATGCTGATTAACAAGGCGTATTCCGCGTTTTGTCTGCGCATTGTCATTATGAGAATGAGGCTGATTATTCCGACGCCGACAATCTTTGCGATTTCCATAAAATCGCCTCACAATTTGAATACTGTCTGAATATTGTTAAAAAGTTGGCTTATATATTGGATAATCCAAAACAACACCACAATAAGCCCAGCCAAGGTGGTCATCATGGCCTGTTCTTCACGCCCGGCGCGTTTTAGAACCTGATCCAATACCGCCACCAAAATTCCGACGGCCGCGATTTGAAATACGACTTGTATATCCATGACTTCCTCATTTCTCTCCTGACGGTTATAACAAGATGACCACGATCAGTAAGCCGCCCAAGATACCCAAACTGCCATAGAGTTTTTTATTCTTTTCGTCACTCACTCTAACGGTAATTGTTTTTAAATCTATATAAGAGATGGTTTGATCTATGGCGCTAAGCTGCATGGACTTATCCAAGTTGCCGAGGGTCTTTCCAAAATCCTTAAGACACTGCCAATCCTCTCGGCACAGATAGCTGGATTTGTGCTTGACGCTAATTGTAGATTCCCAAATTTCAAAGGTATCGTTTCCAGCGCGTTGTGAAAGGCTGGAGGCTAATTCTTTAAAAATAGCATTGACCGGCTTCCCCACCCTCGTACTGATAGTTTCGGCTGCCTCCGCCAAGGGGGATCTGGTAAAGGCTATTTCCGACCGAAGGATCAATAAAGCTCTTTTCCATTCGTTAAGCTCGTTTATACGAAAACCGTCGGCATTAGCAAAGTAAAATCCTATCAAAGACGAGGACGCGCAAACTACTATCGAACCGATTATTTTCATAATCATATCTGTCGCTCCTCCGAATCATAAACCCCTTCTATAACCCCGGGTACTTTAAGAACAATAAACCTTTCAAAAATATTAAACAATTCTAATAAAGCGGATTTTTGACGAGCGTCATTCAAGTCCCTGGCGTGAACGGTACAAACCAGACATACACCGGCGTTGATTATATCCTCTACGGCATTTATATCTCGTTTGCCGCCCAGCTCATCCACGGCTATTACTTGAGGCGACATTGCCCGCAAGAGCATGGTCATTCCGATAGACTTGGGAAAGCCATCCAAAATATCCGTCCGAATACCTACATCATTTTGCGGTATGCCCCGATAGCAACCCGCTATTTCTGAGCGTTCGTCCGCCACCCCGACAGTGTATCCCGAAAATCTGCCTTGCCTGCCATCCGAAAGCTGACGGATTATATCCCTCAGCAGCGTAGTTTTTCCACAACCTGGCGGGGAAATAATCATTGTGTGATACAACCGCGGGATAGAGATTTTTTCTATAATCGAATCGGCACAGCCTTTTATCTCGTGAGAGATTCTTATGTTTAAACCATTTATATTCTTCATTACATAAATCTGATTACCCGATTGATTATCCAAAACAGAAGCTTTACCTGTAATGCCGACCCTATGACCGCCTGTAAGCGTTATGTATCCGCTTCGCAACTCCTCCTCGAAGGCATACAGGGAATAATCGCTCATCAAAGACAGAGATTCCTGAATATCTAAAGCCGATACTAGATACGCCTCATCCGGAGATTGAGTGAAAGAAGTTTTTCCTTTTAGACAAACATCTTCTTTTAAGAAATATTCTTGGTTCTTTCTCCGAATAATTAAGGGTTTATTGACTCGCAAGTGAATTTCCGTAATTTCCGAAAAAAAGTAATCCGATAGAGATGTTAGAATCTCCTTTGTTTTCCGCGAAAGATACCCGCAAATAATTTCTTTTGTACTCATGCCATCCTCCGACTTCTTTACCTAATCAAAAAACCATTTGTACATGATATGGCACGTCCAGTAGATTTATGACAGTATAAATATTCGATTGATTTTACTAGGGCGTATAAGATTTTCTGGATAGAAAATGGATAGAAAAAAGATTTGTATCTTGACAGACTTGGATTGACCGGCTAAAATAAATGAGATTGTAGAGATTGTAAATAAAAGGTCTTTAGTAATTAAAAGGTCTTTAGTAATTAAAGGGGCTTTAGTAATTTTAGAATATAGAATATAATTTTTTCGATTGGATGTGAAATAATATGGCTAAGAACAAACGCGGCAGAGGTATAAAAAGCACCCCCAATTGGCGCGGAACATGCCCGTCTTGCTCCCGCACAGGCGTTAAACTTTTATGGGAAAAGACGGACGATTCCGGCAAAAAATTAAAAGTTTGCAAACGTTGTGACGCCGGTTAGAGAGTGTCAGTAACATACTCGCGCCGCCTAAGACGCGTGCATTTCTTGGCAATTCTGGTTAAAAATCCTTTCAGACACGCTAAGAAAATTCACTAAGAAAATTCGTTGTGAAAATTCGTTGTTGACATTCCCCGCCACCAACGTTAAAATAATAACTATTAATTCCTTGTTGCTCAGTTATGTCACTTTAACAGGGTAAATCCCCAGGGCAAAAAGCTATAAACGTAGCAATCTATACAACAAGTCTGCCAAAATTCAGAGTACCTGGAATTTTGCCACTTTTGTTCCCTTTGCCATCATCACTGCCGCTTGCCTGCGGAAGTTGTCCCGTTAATGTGCCAAGTCACTCCAGATACTTCGGATAAGTAGTAACGTTAATCCGCCGACGTAGCTCAATTGGCAGAGCAATTGACTTGTAATCAATAGGTTACCGGTTCAAGTCCGGTCGTCGGCTGGCGTAAAATAAGGCTCCCGGAAGTTACTCCGGAAGCCTTATTTGTGTAATGGGTACTATTAGCGCACTATCTAGTATGTGCTCTATAGCGCATTGCCGCAGTTTATTTTGAATCTCAAAACATTCCATGACGCGTTCGGCAAGTTAATCACCGGCGAACCGGTTTCATCTGTATCGTAAATAACGGGTTTTTCGACAGGGATAACATTATCGGGGCTATCCACGGTATTTACAGCTTTAAGATTTTCACTCTGATAAACAATGTGCTTAACAATTTTATAATCCTCAAAGCCTTTTAGTGAACATCGCATATTAATAGAATTTTCCAGGTCACGATTGACCACAAAGATCGTAAGCGCTGCTTCCTCTTCATTAATAACACCAACCGTTTCCAGATAAGGCACATCCGTAAAATCCGCGCTGTCATATTTTTCCGAAAAAGTGACAGGTAGCAGAACTTCTCCGCGTCCGAAAGTGGATACATGCAGGAAAGGATAGAAAATAGTCTGTCTGCAAATTCCGCCCCCCTGTTTTGTCATAATAGGGGCGATTACATTCACCAATTGGGCAAGACACGCAATCTTTATTCTGTCCGCGTGCTTTAGAAACGTAATAAGTACGCAGCCTATAACCAAGGCGTCTTCAAAGGCATATACATCTTCAAGCAACCCCGGCGCAATTTTCCAAGGATCGTCTTTCATCACTTTATCGTCGGTTTTTTTGGAGTGATACCAGACATTCCACTCGTCAAAGCTAAGGTTAATATCCTTTTTGCCTCGTTTTTTGGCTTTTATGTAATCGCAGATGGAGACAACGGATTTGATAAAATAATCTGTTTCCAAGGAACACGCCAAGAAATTCTTTGTATCGCTCGTTTCGTTGGAGAAATATTGGTGCAACGAAACATAATCCACAGTGTCATACGCTTCCGCAAGCACTTCGGCTTCCCAATCGGCGAATGTCGGCATTTTCGCGTGAGAACTGCCGCAAGCAACCAGTTCAATATCAGGATACATAGCTTTCATGGCGCGGGCGGTTTCAGCGGCAATTCTGCCATATTCCCCGGCTGTCTTATGGCCTGTCTGCCAAGGGCCATCCATCTCATTACCCAAACACCACAGTTTTACATTGTGCGGCGCTTTTGCTCCGTGGCTTATTCGCATATCACTGTACAGACTGCCAGAAGGATGATTGCAGTATTCCAGCAAGTTCAGCGCGTCTTGCATTCCTCTGGTACCCAGATTAATTGCCACCATCAGTTCGGAGCCGAGCGATTTGCACCACTCGGCAAATTCATTTATGCCGATTATATTCGGCTCCAGCGTCCGCCAAGCCAAATCCAAGCGAGATGGGCGCTTTTCAACCGGTCCAACCCCGTCTTCCCATCTATATCCGGATACAAAATTACCGCCCGGATAACGGATTACCGATATATTCAGCGCCTTTACCAATTCTATAACATCTGTGCGGAATCCGTTTGGGTTAGCGGTCTCATGACCCGGCTCATAAATGCCGTTGTATACACAACGCCCCAAATGTTCCACAAATGATCCAAACATTCTTTTGTCTACAGGTGAAATCTTGAAATCTTTTTCAAGTACAAGGCAAGCATTCCTCATAATGAAGTCCCTTTCAGCTTATTACCAATTGATTGTCAGTTGGGTTAATTTCAATTGGTAATTTCAATTGGGTTAATTATTAATTTTTTTATTTCTACATGTAGATTAACATATGATATGATTCATTGTCAATATATTTCTAACAAAATTTTGATAAATATTCATACACTTTCATGAATAATATATAGTTAATATATAGTGATATAACATTATGTTCGATTTACTATTTAGTTAATTCAATCACGGCTAACTACCAATACAATTTTGGCTGCTGATTAACCGATGGGACAATTAATGCGAAACAACAAGATATTTTCATAACGGACAACAGACGCCATTAAAACGAAGAGATTGACGCTTTACTGCTCTACGACGCGGCGATTAATAAACTATCGCCGCGCTCTTTATATTGGTCTAAGAAAACAAATATATGGGAGGCTGACAAATGTTAAAAACTATGTTAAAAGGTCGGCAAGGAATGAAAATACGTACCGAAGATGGATTGGAGACGCTTGGCTTTCCTGAATTTATGGGTACTCCGCTGTTTTACTACGCACAGCCGGGGGATAGGCTACGCCTTTTGAACGAGGATTATGTTTATTTTGCGGCGATATATGCTCCGATAATATATGACTCTTGGGTGCATACATATAGCTATGCGGAAAATGAGGCCTGGGTGATCTATCGCTATGGCGCGGGATATCGGCAAGA
>JAISRJ010000007.1 GCA_031273705.1 Clostridiales bacterium | reverse complement strand
ATACTTAATGGCAGTAAAAGCGTCATACACACTTGTCCTAAAATATCAGATACTTTTATTTCTATAGAAATGCTGCAGGCATTGGGATGTACCGTAAAAATAGAAGGCACTACAATGATTGCGGATTCTTCCGGGGCGACGGCTTGGGAAGTACCCGCGGATCTGGTGCGGGAAATGCGGTCGTCTTTTATTTTTCTTGGGGGCATATTGGGTAGATTAGGGAAAGTGAAAATCAGCTATCCCGGTGGATGCGAATTGGGAGCGAGACCTATCGATCTGCATTTGATGGCACTGCGCAAATTGGGCGCGAAAATTATTGAGCAGCACGGTTTTATATTATGCAGCGCGGATAAATTAATTGGTACTCATATAGATTTGGATTTTCCGAGTGTAGGCGCGACAGAAAATGTAATGCTGACCGCCGTATTAGCAAAGGGCAGAACTATAATTAATAACGCGGCGCGCGAGCCGGAAATTACTGATTTACAGTTGTTTTTGAATGGCATGGGCGCGGATATCAAGGGTGCGGGCACGTCAAAAATTGTTATAGATGGTGTGGAACAATTACACGCCGTGGAGCATACTGTAATGCCGGACCGAATTGTGGCGGGAACTTTCTTGGTCGCCGCCGCAATTACCGGCGGGAAATTGAGGCTGACGCATATTGCGCCGGAACATCTGCGGCCTATCACATCGAAACTTGCGGAAATCGGCTGCGCGGTGCGAATGGAAGAAGACAGCGTATACTTGGAAGCTCCGTCAATTTTAAAGCCGATAACGATGCTAAAGACATTTCCCCATCCCGGTTTCCCGACGGATATGCAGCCGCAATTTATGGCTCTGTTATCCTTGGCGAAGGGGGTAAGTATGGTAAGCGAGACGGTGTTTGAATCCAGAAACAGGCACATTGGAGAGCTAAAACGCATGGGAGCGGATATTACCCTTTCTCCGGATGGTCAGACCTCGGTTATTAAAGGCGTACCTAAATTAAGAGGAGCCGTTGTGGAATCAAAAGATTTGCGCGGCGGAGCGGCGTTGATATTGGCCGGTTTGGCGGCGGAGGGCTACACCGAAGTGCGCAATTCCAGGCATGTAGAGCGCGGCTACGAGGAAATCGAAAAAAGTCTGCAAGCGATCGGTGCGGATATAAAATTTGAAGCTTAGTTGTTTGTAAATTGTATGTAAATTGTTTTTAAAAATCTCTCTTAAAGAAAATCTCTTAACTGGATTTTATCCTTGTTAAGCAAAGCCGGGTAATATTACCCCGGCGATACATATCGTTATTCATATCCTTTTTAATTCCCAATTCAGGTAGTTTCTATTTCAATAAATATCCACAAATACAATATTAACAAAGACTTCTTATCAATAAGATTTATCAATAAGATTAATTTGCCGTGCCCAAATAAACAAGCGGGCTTGCATTCACGACCCCCAAAGGATACAATAAACCTACAAGGGGTGGAGATAGTGTTTACACATTTACATGTGCATTCTGAATATAGTCTGTTGGATGGGTCAGCCAAAATAAAGGAGTTAATCGCCCGAACCAAAGAATTGGGTATGAGCGCGATCGCCCTTACCGACCACGGCGTTATGTACGGTGTGATCGACTTTTATAAAGAAGCGATAGCCAACGGAATAAAGCCAATTATCGGCTGCGAGGTTTATGTCGCCTCCGGCTCCAGACTTAATAAAGAAAACAGCAAAGATAATTTCTATTATCATTTAGTGCTGCTGGTTAAAAACCAAACGGGTTTTCATAATTTAATGAAACTTTCGTCTATAGGTTTTACAGAAGGGTTTTACTATAAACCGCGTGTTGATTTAGAGGTTCTGGAGCAATATAAAGACGGCTTGATCGCGTTGTCGGCTTGTATGTCCGGACCCGTCGCCAAGACGTTTTTGCGGAGCGGTTATCCCGCCGCCGCCGAAATGGCGCAAAAATATGCCGACATATTCGGTAAAGATAATTTCTATTTGGAATTGCAGGATCACGGCATAAAAGCCCAACGTCAGATAAACACAGCGCTGATTAAAATGAGCAAAGAGCTGGATATTCCGTTGGTCTGCACGAACGACAGTCATTATATATACGCCTCGGACGCGAAGGCGCATGAGATTTTGCTCTGTATCCAGACCGGCAAGACAATCAACGACTCTGACAGAATGATCTACGAAGGCGAACAGTTTTACTTAAAATCACCGGAAGAAATGTGGCTGACGTTTGGTGGGTATATCCCTGAAGCTATAGAGAATACCTCAAAAATCGCCGATCAATGTGAAATTGAAATTAAGTTCAACGAATACAAATTACCCAAATTTACTCTGCCGCCCGGTGAGGACGCTTTCGCTTATCTAAAAAAACTGTGCTCTAAAGGTTTAAGACGTCGCTATGGCGAGCGTGCGGACAGATTATTCGAGAGACTGAATTATGAGTTGTCCGTAATCGCGAACATGGGCTTCGTGGATTATTTTCTTATAACGTGGGACTTCATTCGCTACGCGAAAAAGAATGGTATAATGGTCGGTCCCGGCAGGGGTTCGGCTTCGGGAAGCATTGCTTCGTATTGTTTGGGGATAACAAATATCGATCCGCTTAAGTACGATTTGCTTTTTGAACGTTTCTTAAATCCGGAACGCGTTTCTATGCCGGATATTGATATCGACTTTTGTTATGAACGCAGACAGGAGGTCATAGATTACGTTATAGAAAAATATGGCGCCGACCATGTAACTCAGATAATCACTTTTGGCACAATGGGGGCTAAAGCCGTTATTCGCGATGTTGGCCGGGCTTTGGCTATGCCCTACGCGGATGTGGATCGTATAGCCAAGATGATTCCCTTTGAGCTAAACATGACCATTAAACGCGCTATGGAATTAAATCTCGAACTTAAAAAAGCTTTTGAGGAAGAGGACGACACAAAAAATCTGATTGAAATGGCTTTACGTCTGGAAGGTCTGCCGCGCCACGCCTCCACTCACGCCGCCGGAGTGGTAATCTGTGACAAGCCTGTAATGGAGTATGTGCCCCTTAATCAAAACGACGGCGTTATTACCACTCAATTTTCTATGACCACCATTGAGGAACTGGGTCTGCTTAAAATGGATTTTTTAGGGCTGCGCACTCTCACGGTCATTCAGAACGCGGTTAGAGAGATAAAGCGCGGCAAGAACATCAACATTAATATCGACCGTATAGATTTAGATAATCCTTATGTATATGAGCTTATTTCGGCGGCCAAGACCGAAGGTGTTTTCCAACTGGAAAGCAGCGGGATGAAGTCGTTTATGCGCGAACTAGCCCCTTCCAGACTGGAGGATATTATCGCGGGAATTTCGCTGTATCGTCCGGGCCCGATGGACTTTATCCCAAAATATATTAAGGGCAAAAATAATCCGGATAAGATTGAATATTCTCATCCCGCCTTAGAACCGATTTTGTCGGATACTTATGGCTGTATTGTATATCAGGAACAAGTTATCCGCATAGTTCGCGAGCTTGCGGGGTATAGCCTTGCCCGAAGCGACTTGGTTCGGCGGGCGATGTCTAAGAAAAAAACCGAGGTTATGAACCGGGAGCGGGACAACTTTGTTGAGGGCTGCGCGAAAAGTAATATTTCTAAAGACGTCGCCGAACATATCTTTGATGAAATGATTGATTTTGGCCGGTACGCCTTTAATAAATCCCACGCCGCGGCTTACGCGGTTGTAGGCTACCAAACGGCTTGGTTAAAAGTCTTTTTTCCGGTGGAGTTTATGGCGGCTGCCATGACGTCGGTTATGGATTTTACTTCTAAATTGGTACAGTATGTCGACGAGTGCAAAAAAATGGGTATCTTGATACTGCCGCCGGATATTAATGAAAGTTTCTCCGGGTTTAGCGTCTCCGGCGAAAATATTCGTTTTGGTCTGGCCGCAATCAAAGGCGTGGGCGGCGCATTAATAGATTCTATAGTGCGCGAACGTGAAAACGCTAAATTTACAAGTTTGACGGAATTTATCAGCCGCATGGATGGAAAGGATATGAACAAGCGTTGTATCGAAAGTTTTATAAAAGCCGGGGCATTTGATTCCTTCGGAGGGAAACGAATCCAATACATGACTGTATATAAGGGAATTTTGGACGGGATTAACGGCAGTAAAAAGCGTAATATCGTCGGGCAAATCAGTTTATTTGAACTGGACGAGACCGGCTTTGATATCTATAAGGATGAATTGCCTCGTATAGAGGAATACTCAAACAGACAACTATTGGCTTATGAAAAAGAAGTGCTGGGCGTGTATGTCAGCGGGCATCCCTTGTCAGAATTTTCAGATAAATTTGAAGGCAGCGTTAAGAACTTCAGTTACCATTTTACTCAGCAGAACGAAACGACGTCAAAGGATTCTATGCTAAAGGATTCTATGCTAAAGGATTTTATGCTAAAAGACAACGAATTTGTAAGCTACGGCGGAATGATTTCTTCCAAGACTGTTAAATACACTCGTAACGGAGGAAAGGCAATGGCCTTCCTAACTGTGGAGGATATGTACGGCTCTGTCGAGGTTATTGTATTCTCGCAGCTTTATGAAAAGTTTTCCTCACGATTAAGTGAGGACGCTGTTATAATTGTTTCCGGCAAAGCCAGCGTCCGCGAGGATGAAGACATAAAAATCGTAGCTAACGACATAAATTTTCTAAACATTTCAGCCGTACCACAGGTGGGTTAGGGGCGGCGGAACGCCGCCCTCGGCTTAACCTCATTGTTCACCGGACGGCAAGACTCCGCTCCCGCGATTATTCTACGCAATATACGAAAGGATGATTTTAATGCGAAAGACAAAGATTTTGGCTACTTTAGGGCCTGCCACAAACGACGTTGAAACTATGAAAAACTTGATACTGTCTGGCATGAACGCCGCCCGGATTAACTTTTCGCATGGCACATACGAATCCCATTCAGAAATGATCGGGAAACTAAAAGAAGCCCGCGAGGCTTGCGACGCGCCGATTCCAATGATTTTAGACACCAAAGGTCCGGAGATAAGAATCAAAACCTTTGCGGAGGACAAAATCTATTTATCCCAAGGCGATAGATTTACGCTTACAACTCGCGATGTTGTGGGCGATAAGACACAGGTATCCGTAACTTACGCCGAATTGCCGCGCGATTTAAAAATCGGCAGTCGTGTATTGCTGGACGATGGGTTGCTTGAACTGAAAGTCGTAGATATTGTGGAAGAAGACATAATGTGCGAGGTTATAAACAATGGCTTTTTAAGTTCCCGCAAGGGTGTTAATGTACCGGATGTTTATGTGAATCTGCCTTCATTGACCGAGCAGGATATTAAAGACATCGTTTTTGGAATAGAGATGGGCTTTGATTATATAGCGGCTTCATTCATACGATCCGCTAATGATATATTAAAAATCAGAGAGATTCTGGAGGAAAACGGCGGCGAGGATATTCAAATTATAGCCAAGATAGAAAGCCGCGACGGTGTTAATAATCTGGATACAATTTTGGAAGTCGCCGACGGAATAATGGTAGCGCGCGGCGATCTGGGTGTGGAGATAGCCCCGGAAGAGGTGCCTCTGGTTCAAAAAACTTTGATTCAAAAGTCTAATTTGCTGGGCAAGCCGGTAATAACCGCGACGCAGATGTTGGAATCTATGGTTCAAAATCCGCGTCCGACCCGCGCCGAAGCCAACGATGTCGCAAACGCGATATTCGACGGTTCCGACGTTATCATGCTATCCGGAGAAACCGCCAGCGGCGCGTTTCCGGTGGAGGCCGTGGCTATGATGGCGCGTATCGCGACAAAAGCGGAGGAGTCTATCAATTATTTTAACGGAATAACCAGCCGGCGGGGATTCTTTAAATCCAATATCACAAACGCGATAAGCTACGCGGCGTGCACCTCGGCGGCCGATCTTAACGCCGCTTGCGTCGTATGTATCACCGATTCAGGTTTTTCCTCTAAAATGGTAAGCAAATTTCGACCGATATGTCCTATCGTAGCGGTTACAAGTGATACGCGCGTTTACAGGCAGCTTAATTTAACCTGGGGCTGTGTTCCAATGCTTGCGGAAAACATCAGCGGAAACGACGAAGTATTTGACATTGCCGAACAAAAGGCTTTTGAAACGGGCATTGCCAAAAACGGCGACGCAATTATCGCTGTTGCGGGTGTTCCCGTCGGGGTCGCGGGCACTACAAACACTCTTAAAGTGCGTATAGTAGGCGACGTTCTTATAAAAGGACGATGCATGGGCGATGTTGTGATAAAAGGTACTTCGCGCGTTCTAAAATTAATGGACGAGACAGAGCGTTTTTTTAAACGCGGGGATATTCTGGTGACTACCAAAACGTCGGATGATATGATGCAGTATTTGCGCAAGGCGGGCGCGATAATAGTAGGTTCTTGGGAGAATGTAGATAATTCGCACGCCGAGACAGTAGCTAAAGCGTTAGATATTCCACTGATAATAGCGAAACAGCGCGTAATCGACTTGATCCCCGACGGAATAGCAATTACTGTTGACAGTAAAAACGGGTTTGTTTATAATGGATATAAAGAAATTTGATGAATACTAAGTATACTAAGGTAAAAACGTAAAAACCGAAAAAACCGAAACGGAGGTAAACCATGGATAAGTGGGTATGTACGGTTTGCGATTACGAGTATGATCCGGAAGCGGGCGATCCCGATTCTGGTATAGCGCCCGGCACAGCCTTTGAAGATTTGCCGGATGATTGGGTATGTCCTCTTTGCGGCGTTGGCAAAGATAGTTTTGAAAAACAGTAGGTGCGTAAAATAGAAAAAGACGAACAAGAGTTACGGGCGAGCACAGTATGAGTAAACTGTGCTCGCCCGTTTTTTTGTAAAAACAATCAACAACTCTCCCGGCCGGCATAAAATACAGTAAAATAATGTTAATAGGGGGATATTTTTGAGTAAAGTCATTCGCAAAGCCTTAATGGCGGCGGTAGTTTTGGTTATGCTGGCGGGATGCGGCAGCAGCGCAAAAGAAGACGCGCTTACTAAAATCACGTTAAGCGAAGTTACACATTCACTGTTCTATGCTCCGCAATATGTCGCTATGGGACTGGGGTATTTTGAGGAATTCGGTATTCAGCTTGAAGTTTTTAACGGCGGCGGAGCGGATAAAGTTATGACCGCCGTAATGAGCGGAGACGCTGAAATAGGTCTTTGCGGTCCCGAACAGACTGTATATGTCTACAACCAAGGTAATACGAACTATCCCGTTACCTTCGCGCAGCTTACAAAACGCGACGGTTCTTTCATTGTCGGGCGTGAAAGTGATGAAAATTTTACGGTCGAGGACTTTCGCGGCAAGCATATAATTGGCGGACGTAAAGGCGGAATGCCGGTCATGTGTCTTGAATATTCTCTTAGGATGAACGGCCTGATTCCGGGCGAAGATGTGACGGTCGATACTTCCATCGCGTTTGACGCTATGTCCGGCGCGTTTATCAGCGGCATCGGTGATTTTGTAACGGCCTTCGAGCCCTTGGCGGGCAATATGGAAAATAACGGCCAGGGATACGTGCTCATGTCTCTGGGCGAACTTTCCGGCGATATACCATATACCGCCTACAACGCCCGCCGCGAGTATATAAAGAAAAACCCGGAGATAATAAGAAATTTCGCGCGCGCTGTCTCAAAAGGACAGGATTTTGTTTGGAATCACACAGCGAAGGAAATAGCCACAATAGTGGCTCCATATTTTGCGGACACAAAAATCGAAGATATTGAACGCGTTATAGAGCGATACAAATCTATAGAAGCCTATGCCCGAACGACCGCGCTGTCTGAAAAAGATTATAATCACTTATTGGATGTACTTGATTCCGCGGGCGAATTAACAGCTCGCCCGCCTTATACAGATCTCGTCTCATTGGAATTTTTTGTTAATTAGGTAATCGGTTATGGAACCTCTAGTGCGTA
>JAISRJ010000003.1 GCA_031273705.1 Clostridiales bacterium | reverse complement strand
CCTTGAAATGTATAACTCTCTCGCAGCAAATAATCCGCCAATAACTCCATTGGTAACCGCTACGAATACTCCAACTCCGACGGGTACATTTACCCCGACCCCGACATCCACCCCAATACCAACTTCGACGCCAGTGCCAACGATTACATCAACGCCAACGATTATCCCGACCGATAGACCATACACTACGCCGGCTTTTACTCCAAAACCATCCCCCACACAGACACCGGAAAATAATTTAACGCCGACCGTAACCGCGGCAAACACCATGACGCCTACTGCGACACCCACACCTACGAACGTATTAAACGCTAATTTTCAATATCCGGAAGATTATGACGGGCAAAGCGTTGATTATAAAAACCCGGAGCCTGCCGGGGCAAATAGCGACGCTGCCCAGCCTGATACCAGCCAGACTATCGGCGGTGATGATAACTCGGCTCCCGCTGAAAATCAGAAAGAAATTATCATAGTCGATGGTGAGGAATACTATTACGACGAATATGGCAATCTTGCGCCTGTAGGCGCGGTAAACGTTAATAAAAAGAATCCCGAGACGCAAAACAATCCTATAATGCTGATAATAATTATATTTTTACAACTGGCAGCCGCGATAGCTCTGTATATCACATTCAAGAAGCGCAAGCGCGCCGAAAGAAAATGATATCTATTATGTATTAAGTCAAAAAAGCGCCAATCGAGATAACTTGCTATATCTATGTTTGGCGCTTTTTCTATTAATATACAAATTTTCTATTGATTTAATATGGAATTTTAAGATATTTGACATACACTATACAAGTAGGAGAGCATTATATATGTTATTTACATTATTTACAATTTTTCATTATATTAATAGGTGATGAGAATTGGTATTTGATGTTGTTATATTTTAAAAATGCAACTTAAATGTGATTTGTGGATTTAATCCTTAAAAAAGAGGGCACATATATGGTAAAAGCTATCCTGAAAAACTTCAAAAGTTTTATAGTGGTTATATTAAGCTTTATATTTGTATTTACAATTTCTATAAAGACATACGCGGGAGGAATGGTTACTCATAGTCTTAATTTTTACTATATTGTCTCTAGTTATGATCATTTTTTGTCATCACAAATAACAGATACTGCAATTTACACTTTCACTATACAAATGTGGGAGACGAACTCTACTTACAATGTGTTGCACCATAACAAGATATACGAGAATTCTTATACGCTCACCGGTGCCCAGCTAAAGTCAGATCATTTGGATCCAGTCTTTGGTAACCAGCTAGTTGGTGTAGATTACGGAGTAACCCTCCCTCCTACCCTTCCTTCTGAATCAATCAAATATTATAGGATTTTTTCATTTGTGACTATCCAAAATGGCACGCTGCCATATGATAATCAGAATGATTGGGTTGAGGACTACTATGCAATGATTACCCTAGACGAAAACGGCAGTATGAACACGGCCACTTCAGCTGGTAGTAGTTTTGGTATCTATCCTGATTATTACCTTAGGATGCATAACTCTCCCGCAGCAAACAATCCGCCAATAACTCCATTAGTAACCGCCACGAATACTCCAACGCCGACTCAGACGCCAACATCCACCCCAATGCCAACCTCGACGCAAACACCCACCTTGACGCCAACGTCCACGCCAACCTCGACGCCAACGCCGACCTCGGCGATTATCCCGACCGATATTCCATACACTACGCCAACTTTTACTCCCCAACCATCCCCCACACAGACGCCAGCAAATAATTTAACGCCGACCGTAACCGCGACAAACACCATGACGCCTACTATGACACCCACACCTACGAACGTATTAAACGCTAATTTTCAATATCCGGAAGATTATGACGGGCAAAGCGCTGATTATGAAAACCCGGACCCTCTTGGGGAAAACAGCGCCGCTGCCCAGCTTGATACCAGCCAGACTATTGACGATGATGATAACTCAGCTCTCGCTGAAAATCAGAAAAAAATTATCATAGTCGATGGTGAGGAATACTATTACGACGAATATGGTAATCTTATTCCATTAGGCTCGGGAAACGTTGACAAAAAGAACCCTGAAACGAGAAATAATCCTATGATGCTTATAATAATTATATTCTTGCAGCTAGCAGCCGCGACAGCTCTGTATATCACATTCAAGAAGCGCAAGCGCGCCGAAAGAAAATGATATCTATTATGTATTAAGTCAAAAAGCGCCAACCGAGATAACTTGCTATATCTATGTTTGGCGCTTTTTCTATTAATATACAAATTTCCTATTAATTTGATATTAATTTTCTAAAATATTTGACGTTATATTATACAGAAAGCTTAGATTTCTATAAATGATTTACGGTTTTCATTATATTAATAGGTGAAGAGGGTTGGGATTTGAGGTTGTTGTGTATCGAAACCGCAACCTGAATGTGCTTTGCGGATTTAATCCTCAAAGAGAGAGGGGCAAATATATGATAATAAGCATCTTGAAAAGCTCCAAAAGTTTTATGGCATTTGTATTAAGCTTGGTATTGGTATTTTCAATTTCTGTAAAGTCATACGCGTTTGAATATCCGCAAGAGTTTGAGTGGACTTATAGTTTATACCTTCATATCTACACTCCTAATTTGGCTGTAACATCAAAAATATCAGATGACGCAATTTATACTTTCACTATAAAGCTAGTGGAAGCTTTGGACTACACTTCGCCGCATATTTACAACGATGTGGGATTACATCCATTTAACAATATAGTTTATCAATACACCGGCGCTGAGATAAAGGCATTAGGGTTTAATGGCTCAATAAACGAACAAGCTTGTAACCAGCAGATAGTTGCTTTTACGTCACAAAGGATGTATAAGCTTTACGCAGTTGTTACTATCGAAAATGGCACACTGCCTAATGATAATCCAAATGATTGGAGTGGTGGTGTGCTACAAATTATGACAGACGGTAACGTTGGTGGCTTAATCGTATTCAATGAAGATGGTACGGGCCACAAACCCTCAGAGAATAGGGCGATGCACCTTACTATGAGTAACTTTGCGTCAGGGATCATAGATGCGACGGATACCCCAACACCAACCCCGACGGGGACATACACCCCAACGCCGACCCCCACGGAAACTTATACTCCAACGCCAATCTCGACGATTACCCCGAACTATATGTCATACACTACGCCGACTTTTACTCCACAACCGTCCGCTACACAGACGCCGGTAAATAATTTAACGCCGATCGTAACCGCTACAAATACTGTTACACCTACTATTACAGCTACACCCACCAACACATTGGAGCATAGTCAATCTCAAACTCCGGAAAATTACAATACGCAAAGCGCCGATTATGAAAACCCGGACCCGGTTGGGGAAAATAGCGCCGCTGCCCAGTCCGCTACCAGTCAGACTGTTAACGATGACGATAACTCATACCCCGCTGAAGTTCAGAAAGAAATTGTCACAATCGATGGTGTAGATTACTATTACGACGAATTTGGTAATCTTGTGCCCTACGGCTCGGGAAAAATTGACAAAAAGAATCCCGAAACGCGAAGCAATCCTATGATTTTGATAATAACTATATTCTTGCAACTCGCTGCCGCAGCCGCTCTGTATATTACATTCAAGAAACGCAAGCACGCCCAAAGAAAATAAATACCGGTGAACCAAAAAACGCCCGCGCCCGAAAATTATTTTCGTCGCGGACGTTTTTTCGCGAGCGTAAATATTTGCCAACGTCATACAAGGATTTTTAGTATATCAATTTTTTTAATTTTTACTGCACCTGGAAATATTTAGTAAAATCCCCATCAGTCCCATCGCCACCAACAGCGAAGTGCCCCCATAACTGATAAACGGCAATGGAACGCCGGTATTCGGAATACTGTTGGTTACAACAGCCACATTTATTAAAACCTGCACGCTTATAAGCAACACAATTCCGCTCGCGGTTAGGCTGCTGAATGTGTCAGGAGCGTCAAGAGCGATCTTTATTCCGCGCCAAATCAATATTCCAAATAATGTTAGCACTAAAGCCGCTCCAACAAACCCCAGCTCTTCACATATTATAGAGAATATTATATCATTATGCGCTTCCGGAACAAAGGTTTTTTGTCTGCTTTGACCTATACCCAGCCCAAACAGACCGCCGGAGCCGATTGCGTAAAGCGATTGCACGACTTGAAACGCTTTGTCACTGGTGTCGCTAAACGGATCCAGCCATACTTGGAATCGCGCGGCGCGAAAGTTTTCGGAAGCGGCGGACAACGCCAGATAGGCTAATATCGCCCCGACGCCGGCGGCGCCTGCCATTATAAAACGTAATATATACGGGCATGCGATAAAAATTATACCAACACCGATAAGCGTGATAATTATAGCCGTGCTCATGTTATTGCCCAAAAAAACCAATCCGGAGGTTAAAGCCGCCAATCCGCAGCAAAGCAAGAAAGTAGGCCATTTGTATAAAATCTTCGGATTCTGGGATATGAGGAACGATAAAAAGAAAATTACTCCGGCTTTCGCTACTTCCGACGGCTGAAACTGCCCTATAATCGGCATGGGTATCCAGCGAGTCGCCCCGTGAGAGGATATACCGATAAAGAAAACGAGTACCAGCAAAGCGTTTGCGACCGTATAAATAATAAACGCCCAACTGCGTAGGTATTTATAATTAAAATTAGCCATAAGCAGCATTCCGGCCGTACCTATCAGAAAAAATACGCCTTGCCTTTTAAGATAATAGTATGGGTCTCCCAATCTTGCGTCAGCGGTCATATAACTAGATGTAAATACCATAACAACGCCAATCATTACCAGCATTAAAACGACTATCATCAGTGTGTAATCCACCGATCCGACGCTGATAATACCGCGCTTACCTTCTCGCCTATCCCTGACAGGTATCGTGCCATCCATGAAAATCACCTATCTCAGTTTACTATCCGCGGGCGGCGGAACGCCGCCCTACTGTAACGCGTTTACAAATTGCTTGAATAACTTGCCTCTCTGTTCGTAATCGTCAAACATATCCCAACTTGCGCAGGCGGGGGATAACAGCACGCAGTCGCCGGGTTTCGCCTTGTCTCGCGCCAGTTCGACCGCGCTCTTTAGAGAGTTTACTTTGGTAAACTGTGAATAATTATAGGCGCGGCAGGTTTCTATAATTTTTTCGGTCACCTCGCCCAACACAAATAAATGCTTTACTCGCCCGTCAAACGCTCCAACCCAATCACCAAAATCGGCTTGTTTGTCGTAGCCCCCGCCAATCAGCACTATGGGATTGGGCATGGCTTCTATGGCTTTAACAGCCGCGTCGGTATTTGTGGCTTTAGAGTCGTTATAATACTTTACGCCGCGCAATTCCCGCACAAATTCTATTCTATGCTCCACCGCTTTAAAATTAAGTATAGAGTCGCGAACCAATTCCGGCGCGACATTCGCGCAGATTCCGGCGGCCGCGGACGCCAAAGCGTTTTCTATATTATGATTGCCAAAAATATTCATGTCGTCAACATTCAGCAAGTTGTAGTCTTTACCGTCGAATCGTACGCGAAGGTTTTTTCCGTCCAGAAAAAAGCCTTCATTCAATATTTTTAATCGGCTGAAAAAAACTTGACGCGCTTTGGATATCAGCTTGCGACAATTTGGATCGTCATGATTAAGGATCATAAAATCTTCGGCGGTTTGAAATCTGCCGACAGATTCTTTTATTTCAATATACCGCTCCATAGTTTTGTGTCTATCCAGATGATCTGGTGTGATGTTTAGAATTACACTGATCTTTGGGCGAAAGGAATGCATCGTCTCTAATTGAAAGCTGGAAATCTCCGCGGTAACCCAAGAGCGGGTATCCAAGCTTTCGATTTTTTCGG
>JAISRJ010000291.1 GCA_031273705.1 Clostridiales bacterium | reverse complement strand
CCCACTCTTTCCCATCAACGCCGACTATAACAAAATGAGTATAACAGCTAATGTTAATAATTGCAAGGATTAATTCAATTTTACGTTACTACTTGCCCAAGGTGTGAGTAGTAACAATTTTACAACTTGCCATTTTACAACTTGCCATTTTACAACTGCCATTTTACAACCACCTATTTTGCGGCTTGCCAATTTCCTTACGTGATATTAACCAGATCTAATCCTGATAGCGCGAAGCCGCTCTCCTCAGCGCCAGAGAGCGTTAGTTCAAGGTTGTAGGCGGTGTGATTATGGCGCTATTCTTTATTATATGAATGTGCTGGTTTTTATTGTAATTTTTTTATGTGTGTTGTATAATATTATTTGAAATGATATAGCAGTTACTATTAAGGAGGGTATTTTTCATGAAGAAATTTTTATCGGCACCGGTTGCCATGCTTTTGGCTGTCTCTATCTTAGCCGGATGCGCCGGCAGCACTCCGGTGACAACAAGTGAGCCGGCAGCGGCTACAGACACGCCCGCAACCGACACGCCCGCAACCGCCGATACGCCCGTAGCCGAGGCGGAACCCGTCACGTTAAAATGGGCGTTGTGGGATCTGGAGGTTACCGACTATTATCGCGCGATAATGGACGGCTATAAAAAGGTTGCTCCTCACGTAACCATAGAGCCGGTTGACTTGGGTAGCGCCGACTATATGAATATGTTGCAAACACAATTAAGCGGCAACGCTGATTTTGATGTGGTAGCTATAAAAGATATTCCGGGTTACGCTAATCTTATCGCGCAAAATCAGTTGGAACCCCTTAACGACTATGTTAACTCCGCTGGTATTGACACCGATCTGTTTGGCGGAATAACCGAGCAGGTTACAGTAGACAATGAGCTGTATCAACTCCCATTCCGCAGTGATTTCTGGGTAATATTCTACAATAAAGACCTGTATGACGCAGTGGGCGTCGAGTATCCGTCCAACGACCTTACAATTGAAGATTACGACGCGCTTGCCCGTAAGTTAGTTAATGGAGAGGGCAACGATAAAGTTTACGGCGCGCACTATCACACTTGGCGCAGTTGTGTTCAGTTATTCGGTATTTTAGATGGGCTTCACTCAATAGTTGATGGTACATATGATTGGATTGCTCCATATTATGAGATGATTTTGGCGCAACAGAAAGACGGCGTTGTTATGGATTACGCCACAGCGGTTTCTACATCCAGCCATTATCGAGACTTGTTCTTTAACGCCAAGATCGCCATGATGAATAACGGTACTTGGATGATCGCCTCAAACATTACGGCGTCGGCAGACGGAACCTCTCTCGCGACCAATTGGGGCATGGTAAAATATCCGCACCCCGCGGGAACGGAACCAGGCACAACCTTCGGCACTATCACGGGGGTATCGATTGCGGCCAATTCCAAAAATAAAGATGAAGCGTTCAAATTTATCGAATGGACTTCGGGTCCCGAAGGCGCGACCGCCTTGGCGGCGATCGGCGCTATACCCGCCATACAGACGGAGGAAATAATGTCCGCTATCGCAAACGCACCCGGTTTCCCGACGGATCAAAACAGCATTGACGCTCTGCAAACCGCAAAGATCTATTTGGAAATGCCATTACATGAAAAATCCGGTGAAATCGACGTGGCTTTAAATGAGGAGCATTCGGAGATTATGAATGGCTCAAAAACGATCGAGGATGGCTTGGCGGCAATGAATCGCAGGGTCGGAGAGATTCTGCAATAAATCTATATCGGTTTAACAAAATAAATTATCCGCTTAACTTTTCGGTTTATTTTTAAAACGCTATATATTCTCGAGCATAAATTGAGTTTGCCAAAACCCGTAATACAGCGCGTTTTGGCAAACTTGCCTTATAACAGCAAAGATAAACGGCTTTAGAAGGGATATGATGGCATTGAAAAGTCGTGCCGCAAAGGTAAGAAAAAAACAGCTCGCCAGGAAGAGAAAGCTCGCCGCCGGAAAAAATAAGCTTTCGACCAAAAACAATCTGATAGCTTACAGCTTTATCCTGCCGAATTTCTTGGGGTTCGCCGTATTTACACTCGTTCCCATGCTATTTTCATTTGTGCTTTCGCTCGCGAAATGGAACGGCGTCGGTATGCCGCAATTTGTGGGGATTACCAACTTTACACGACTTTTCAGGGATGAAGCGTTTACTCGCGCGCTACTAAACACATTCGTATATACAATTTTCACAGTACCTTTTACGATGGCGGCGGCGTTGGGCTTGGCGATACTGCTTAATTCAAAAATTAAAGGGCGGAATTTCTTCCGCACCATCTCATTTTTCCCGTATGTAGCTTCTTTGGTCGCGGTTGCTACGGTTTGGCGTTTTATTTTTAGTCCGACAGTCGGTCCGATTAATCTCTTTTTAAGCAGCGTCTTACATATCAAAAATGTTCCAATGTGGACCAGCGTTAGTGCCCCGGCTATGTTTTTTGTGGTGTTCTTTAGTATTTGGAAAAACATGGGTTACTATATGGTCATTTACCTGGCGGGTCTGCAAGGGGTCAACGCGGAATTATACGAATCCGCCGCTCTGGATGGAGCGAATGGAAGACAGAAATTTTGGAATGTCACTCTGCCGCAAATCGCGCCCACATCATTTTTTGTACTCATGATGCTGATCATTTCTTCATTTAAGGTATATGATATATTTCTAAATCTGTTTGCGGGCGGTGATAACCAATTAACCAGCATTACGCGCGTTATAGTCTACCAAATATATAATACAGCCTTCCGCGGATTGGATTACGGCTATGCCAGCGCAATGTCCATGATCTTATTTGCGGTAGTGCTGGGTGTGACCTTGGTTCAGTTTCACGGAGAAAAGACATACGGACAGCAAGGGGGGGAATCTTAATGGTCGGAGCAAGAAAACGCCCTCTCTACTTTTCCATAATCATTTATATAATATTAGCTGTAATCGCGTTTATTACGTTAATTCCGTTTGTATGGATGCTTTCGGCGGCGCTAAAAGAAAACAAGGATGTTTTTAATTTTCCAATCAAGTGGATACCGGATCAGATCAAGTGGATTAATTATAAAGATATTTGGACTCGCATTCCATTGAAAATATTCATGCAAAACTCCGTTAAGTTATCGGTTATTGTAACGTTCTTACAGGTGTTGACCTCCAGTTTCGCGGCTTACGCTTTCGCGAAGTTAGAATTTGCCGGCAGAAGGGTTTTGTTTTTGGCATACATAGCGACAATAGCGGTACCTTGGCAAGCATACATGGTGCCTCAGTTTATCATGATGAGTAAATTGGGTCTGAATAACACTCACTTGGCGATAATCTTCCTGCAAGCCTTTTCGGCGTTCGGAGTCTTTATGATGAGACAATTTTATATGTCTATCCCCTCCGAGCTCTGTGAGGCGGCACGAATAGACGGACTATCAGAATACGGCATCTGGTCGCGCATCATGCTTCCAAACGCTAAACCCGCGATTACTACACTGGTTATATTTACATTCGTCAACACATGGAATGACTTCTTGGGGCCTATGATTTACCTAAACTCGACGGAATTAAAGACCATCCAAATTGGATTGCGCATGTTTATTACTCAGTACACATCGGACTACGCGCTGATAATGGCTGCCAGTGTGGTCGCGCTTATCCCGGTTCTGCTTATATTCCTGTCATTGCAAAAACAATTTGTGCAGGGCGTGGCGGCATCCGGCATTAAGGGGTAAAAAAACCATGATACCTTTAATAACTGATAAGGAAGTTGCGAACGCGCTTGAGATCGCCGTGTCTCAAGTACGCCGCAATCTTCCCTTTTTTAATGACAAGTGTCAAAATCATTCCGGCGTAAACAATTTTTATCCGGTCTGCGAAAACACTCAATGGACTTGTGGATTCTGGCCGGGTGAAATTTGGTTGAGCTATGAACACACGGGCGGCAATGAATTTAGAACGGCGGGAACTTATTGGGTCGCCAGTTTTTTGAACAGGATAAAACGTAAAATCGAAGTCGATCACCATGACATGGGTTTTCTCTACACTCCCAGTTGTGTGGCGGCTTATAAACTAACAGGCGACCCATCCGCCAAAAAAGCCGCCCTTATGGCAGCCAATCAATTGCTCGGCCGATTTCAACCTGTCGGAGAGTTTATTCAGGCTTGGGGAGAATTAGGCGCAAAGGAAAATTATCGATATATAATAGATTGCCTATTGAATCTTCCGTTGCTCTACTGGGCGGGGCGAGAAACCCGTGATGAGAAATTCGGCGACATTGCTTTCAGGCATATGGCAACCTGCCTAAAATATTCAATTCGAGATGATGGAAGCACATTTCACACGGTGTTTATGAATCCAAACACCGGTGAGTTTGATCATGGTGAAACCTGTCAGGGCTACAGCGACACTTCCAGTTGGACTCGCGGTCAGGCATGGGCTGTATATGGAGCGGCTTTGAGTTATCGTTATACCCGCAATCCGGAATACGCGGATGTTTTTGAACGCGTGCTGGCTTACTATCTTAATCATTTGCCCGACGACCTGATTCCATATTGGGATTTGATCTTCACGGGCGGTGATGTTGAGCCGAAGGATTCTTCCAGCGCGTCGATTGTCGTCTGCGGATTGTTAGAGATGTCGCGCTTCGTATCAAATGAACAGTCGAAAACATATACAGACTTAGCCCGGCAGACGCTTTTTTCTCTATGGTCAAATTACAGTGTAAAAGATCCGCAAGTTTCAAATGGGTTGGTACTTCATGGTACGTACAGTAAGAAAAGCCCATACAATACCTGTACTTCGGAGGGCGTTGACGAGTGCGTTAGCTGGGGCGATTATTTCTATTTGGAAGGTTTGACACGGCTTAGCAAAGACTGGGAACCATATTGGTAAATAAACTATATCAATTTCACAAAATAACGGTAAAAAGGAAGTGAGATAAAACGGAAAATAACTTTTTCTTTAAAGATCCCTTTGTAATAGCGGAATATGTGCGAAAATACTGTCCGGAGCAAGTTGCCGGCGTTATAAAAGCGGCGGACGAGGCTGCCGCCCGGCGCTTTACATTTACTTTGCGTTGGGACATGGAGCGGGTTACAACGCCCGTGATTTTTGAAAACGAGATAGATTGGCTATATCAGCCGGGAGATGATCCGGAATGGATTTTTGCGTTTAACCGAATGTGCTTCTGGATATGTCTGGGTCAGGCATACGCGCTTACTAAAGATGAAAAATACGCGAAAGCCTTTGCCGAGCAAATGACGCATTGGGTCGCGGTCGTAAAGCAAGACGACCCCCGCTGCGTCAAGGCTTGGCGCAGTATAGAAGTGGGCATGAGGCTAACCAGTTGGCTTAAATCCATGCAATATTTTAAAGACTCGCCATTCATGACGGAATCAGTAAAAACTGTATTTTATAACAGCATGACGGAACACGCGGAATTTGTAATGGGATTATGGAACACGTTCAATCTTATGAGCAACTGGGGGATATTCGCAAATACCGGGCTGTTTATGGCAGGCGCGATGATGCCGGAAACAGAACGCACTCGCCGGTATCTGTCGGAAGCGATTCGGCGGCTTGATTTGGAAGTCAAGACGCAAATATATCGTGACGGAAGTCACTGGGAGCAAAGCCCGGCGTATCATAATGAAGTGCTGGGATGTTTGTTGGATGTCTACACACTGGCCGATAGGCTGGATATAAAATTGCCCTTAAATATTATCCGCCAAACCCATAATATGTGCGTGTTTGATGTTATGTCCGCAAAGCCGAATCACCGCGAACCGCTAATGGGCGACAGCGACGACATAGACCAGCGTGACAGAATAACCAGATCCGCTATGATTTTCGACAGTTCTTTATTCAAAGCAAGAGGTTATAAAATTCCGGACTTCGACTCCATATGGGAGATGGGCGAGGAAGGTTTAACCCGCTACGAAAAAATCACTCCAATGCCGCCGCAAGAAACGGATTATTTTCTTACGGACAGCGGAAATACATATATGCGCAGTGGATGGAGTGAAAACGCTACGTGGGTGCACTTCCACTGCGGACCGTTGGGAGCGGGACACACACACGCGGATAAGTTGCATGTGGATCTGTTTAGCCGAGGCGAGGATATTTTGACGGATTCCGGACGATTTACATATGTGTTTGAACAGGGACGGGCGGAGTATAAAGAATTACGCGCTCACAATACAATTATGGCAGACAATCAGGATATGTACATATGCAAGGACAGTTGGGAGTGCGAACGCCTTACCCGCGCGATAAATCAGCGTTTTTACTCGGATAATAAATATGGCTATACGGAAGGCGGACATTTGGGGTATATGAATCTTCCAAATGGCGTTTATCTGAATCGGCGAGTGATATTTATAAAGCCGGACATTCTGGTATTAGCGGATGAATATTATTCGTCGCAAAAACATGTGTATAATCAGTTCTTTCACTTTGGCGAGAACGGGATTTTGACACAGCGGAGCGCGTATAGATGGCGTTTTAAAACCGCGAAAACTTTAGGGCAAGTCGGTTTTATTTGCTCAAATATCGGCTCTTCCATTAAAGCAAAATCTATAGACACAAAAATTTCTAGGCATTATAATGAATGTACCCCTGCCAAAGGTATTCAAACAGAGTTCACGGCTTTTGGAAGTGGATGCGCGTTTACTGTTATAGCTTTGTCGGACGGAGAAAAAACATTAAGGATAGAG
>JAISRJ010000275.1 GCA_031273705.1 Clostridiales bacterium | reverse complement strand
CTCGCGAATAGGATTGTAGCCTTGGTCAGCAATGACTCCGCGCCCATAAAACGAATGATTCAAGAGGCGCGGGATAAGGGACGTTTAGTTGACGCTACATATGGCAGGCGCACCCGATCAGTCATAATTACTGACAGCGAATATATAGTCCTTTCGGCGATTCAACCGGAAACTGTCGCGAATCGCATAGTTTCAAAAGACAGCGCTCCTTTGGAGGTTCCGTTAGAGCAGATCTGAGAATTGTCTTAGGCGTCTGTTTAATACGAAATTTTATTTAATCCGGCAGGCGGCGCTAACACGACTAAGGGCTAATATTCAAAAAAATCGTCAATAATTACGACAAGACGAGAGGCGGTTCTCATGAGGGGTATGCTTGTAATTATTTCAGGGCCATCGGGTTCGGGGAAAGGCACGGTAGTAAAGCGGCTTGATCCAAAAAAAAACTACGCGCTTTCGATATCTATTACTACACGCCCGCCCAGAAACGGTGAAGTAGACGGAAAGGATTATTTTTTTCGTACCAAAGAAGAATTTATTAAAATTCGAGAGAATAACCAATTTCTGGAACACGCTGTCTATATGGATTATTATTATGGCACACCGCGCAATTATGTGCAGAATCAGATTTCTGAAGGAAAAGTCGTTGTTCTGGAAATAGACGTGAACGGGGCTTTGCAAGTAAAGAAAAAGTTTAGCGAGGCCGTATTGATTTTTCTTATGCCGCCTACTATCGACGAGTTAAATCGCCGCTTGATACACCGCAATACCGAAGAATTGGGCGTTATAGAGGATAGAATCAAACGTGCCCATGAGGAAATAAAGCTAATAAATAAATATGACTATCTGGTTATAAATGACGAAGTAAAGAACGCGGTACATGATATTAACACAATTGTTGAGGCGGAATCATTAAAGCCGTCTCGCTGTAAAGATCTTATCAAATGTTTTGAGGAGTAATCGCCCATGTTAAGACCATCTTATTCGGAACTGATGGAAACACTCAACAATGAAAAGAAAGTTGACAGTCAAATTACCAGCCGATACACAATCGTACTGGCGACCGCAAAACGTGCCAGACAGATTATCGACGGCGCTAACCCTTTAACCTACGCGCCTACAGACAGGGCTGTTTCTATCGCCGTTAAGGAATTAAGCGAGGGCAAACTGCTGATAAAATCCGATCCCGCGTTGCTGGAGGTCCTTAGCGAACGCCCCTTAGCTCGCTCTTTTCAAGGCATTTCCACTGTTGTATCCAAGGACGAGGAACTGCGGGAAGATTATTCTGTCAAAAAAGAAAAAATCGTCCGTGACGACGATGATGACGACGATGAAAAAGATTTAGACGATTACAAAGCTAAAGACGATTTTGACGACGAAGATAAAACCGACGACTTGCTGGATGAGGAATATGAGGACGAAGAAGATTATAACGACGAGGATTATGAGGACGACTCCAAAGAGGTTTTAGAAAAAGATTCGGGAAAAGATTCTGACAATGAGTGATGTTTTCGCAGAGGTAACTGTTTCAGTATCTCACAAAAAACTGGATAAAACTTTTCATTATATTGTTCCCGAAGGTTTGAGGCAAGATCTGAAAACAGGCATGAGGGTTCTGGTACCTTTCGGCACGGGTAATAAGCACATTCAAGCCTATGTAACAAGTTTGTCTCAAGTCGCTCCCGCCAGGGGCATTAAGTTCAAAAGTATTTTAAGCGTCTGCGACGATAAGCCGATGTTTTCGGACGAAGCGTTAAGCCTGGCGGCTTGGATGAAGGAAAAATACTACGCCACAATGTCGGAATGTCTTAAATGTATAATGCCGGCCGGCGCCGATCTGCGGACTAACAGGCGAAAGAAAAGCGACAAAACCCCAAAGATACCTCCGGCCTCCAATCCCCCCCGACTCACGTCCGATCAATCACGTGCGTTGGGGTTTATTCTTGAAAGAATTGACGCGCCTAAAAGGCCGATTTTGCTTAGCGGCGTGACAGGCAGCGGTAAAACCGAAGTTTATCTGCAAGTGATCGAAACCGTTCTTTCCCGAGGAAAACAGGCCATTGTTTTGGTACCCGAGATTTCTCTTACCCCGCAGACACTAAATACATTTTTACAGAGATTTAGAGAGCTTGTAACCGTAACGCACAGCCGTCTTTCCAAAGGCGAACGGCTGGAACAATGGAAAAAAGCCCGCGATGGGCAGTCGTCGATAATGATCGGTCCCCGATCCGCCGTATTCACGCCGTTTCCAAACTTGGGGGTTATTATCATAGATGAGGAACATGAGCATACATATAAATCTGAGATAACTCCAAAATATTCCGCCAAGGAAGTAGCGGAAGAACGCGCGCGGTTGACCGGTACTATGTTAATTCTGGGTTCGGCGACGCCGAGTGTATCCGCCTTCTATCGGGCAAGTATGGGTGAATTGGATTTGTGCGTAATGCGTGAACGCGTAAACCATCGACCGCCGGATGTAAATATTGTTGATATGCGTAATGAGTTGGCTCTGGGGAACAGCTCCATTTTTAGCAAGGCCCTGCTTGCCGCTATTATGGAAAGTCTTGCCGCCAATAAACAGATTATACTATTCCTTAATCGGCGGGGACACTCCACATTTATCTCATGCAGGCGGTGCGGTCATGTGTTAAGATGCGACAGGTGCAGCGTAAACTACACGTTTCACGCCGCGTCAGAGAATTTAATGTGCCACTATTGCGGCAAGACTGTTGAAAATCCAAAACTTTGCCCGGCTTGCGGTTCGCGATTTGTAAAATATTTTGGGTTGGGTACACAAAAAGTGGAGGAGGAAACCCGCAAGTTGTTCCCCGGCGTCGGTATTCTTAGAATGGATTTGGATACCACGCGCGGTAAAGACGGACACGAGAAAATTTTGGATATCTTTCGATCGGGAGAGGCTTCTATTCTTATAGGAACGCAAATGATTGCGAAAGGTTTGGATTTTCCTAATGTGACTGTGGTTGGCGTAATGTCCGCGGACCTCTCTCTTAACAATGGAGATTTTAGGGCCGGAGAAACCACATTTCAACTTCTGACTCAAGTAGCGGGCAGGGCGGGGCGGGCGGATTTCCCCGGTCGGGTATTTATCCAGACTTACACTCCGGAGCATTACAGCCTAATCTACGCCAAAGAGCAGAACTATGATTTGTTCTATGAACATGAAATTACTCTGCGTAAACAAATGAACTATCCGCCGTTCTGTCATGTGTTTTCTGTAATGTTTACCTGCGAACAGGAAAAAGCTTTGATAGCGGCGTTATTTAATTTGGTCTCTGTAATGCGGGCTTTTAATAGACATGGCTTATTTGAAATATTGGGTCCCGCGCCCGCGCAAATTTCTAAAATTCATAACCGCTATAGATGGAAAGTACTTATAAAAGCCCAGGATGAGACAAAATTGAAAAATTTTGCGTTATATTGTGTGGATAGATTGCGTGAACATGAAGATCTATCGTCGTTTATTATTCATTTAACAATGGATCCGATGGTTATAGAATGATTCGCCGACACTGCCCGGTGCCGCCACTCCGTCTTTCGGGCGCGAGGCGCCGGTGTCTTTAATCAAAGAAAGGAGGTTAACGTGGCCTTACGCACAATTAGATTAGAAACTGATCCTCTGTTGCGGAAAAAATCAAAAGTAATTAAGAAGATTGATGAAAAATTATTGGTTCTGCTGGATGATATGCGGGAAACTCTGCGCAACGTAAACGGTTTGGGTTTAGCCGCGCCGCAGATTGGAAGTTTGAAACGGGTAGTAATTATCGAGATGGAAGATCGGCTTTATGAATTGATAAATCCGGAGATTGTGGAAACAAAAGGTACTCAGCGGCGCAAAGAAGGTTGCCTATCCGTCCCCGGCAGAAATGGTATAGTAGAAAGACCTATGTATGTAAAAATAAAAGCCCTTAATCGCGCCGGAGAAGAACAAATTGTTGAGGGCGAAGAGCTGATGGCGGTGGCGTTATCTCATGAGCTGGATCATTTAGACGGCGTACTGTATACCGATAAAGCCGAAGAGATGTTCACCTTAACTGCGGAAGATGTGGAATATGAAGAAGAGGAAGTGAATTGATTTATTGAATATAGTTTTTATGGGAACGCCCGAGCTTGCAAAGACTATCTTGGCGGCGTTGATAGAACGAACAAATATTATCGCGGTAGTAACTCAACCGGATAAACCCGCGGGGCGAGGACACAAACTTAAAAGCCCGCCGGTTAAACTTCTGGCGCGGCTGCGCGACATACCTGTGTACCAACCGCGTAAATTGCGCGATCCTCAATTTATATCCGTCTTTGAATCGGCGGACATGATAATTGTCGCGGCTTATGGAAGAATTCTTCCGCCGTCTATATTAAACGCGCCGCCCTTGGGCTGTATTAATATTCACGCCTCTTTGCTGCCGAAATATCGAGGAGCCGCCCCTATTCAACGGGCCATAATTAACGGTGAGACCGAGACCGGAATAACCGTTATGCGTATGGATGAGGGACTGGATACCGGTGATGTGATCCTGAAAAAACCTATTCCGATTCTTTCGTCTGACACATATGGAACACTGTATGACAAGTTGGCGCGATTGGGTATAGAGGCAATATTTGAAACGTTGGATTTATTTGAAAAAAACGCTGTCACATACCAAAGACAAGACGATTCTATAAGTAGTTACGCGTCCATGATTCTGCCGGATACCGCTATTATCAATTGGTCAAAGTCATCGAAAAACATAGTGAATCTGATTCGCGGCTTAAACCCTGACCCCGTGGCGCGGACGGGTAATTTTAAAATTTGGGCGGCGGAATCGATATCCGTCCAATTATCACAATCGCATAAACACATCGTACCGGGGGAAATACTAGACATACAAACGCGCGGCATAGTTGTAAGATCCGGAGAACTCTCCGGAGAATCCTCCGGAGAATCCGAAACAGACGCGGTTTTAATAACAGAACTTCAAGCCAAAGGCGGCAAACGAATGTCCGCGCAAGATTATCTTAGAGGGCATTCGCTTAACGCCGGAAGTTGTATTCAAAATTTATAATGGCTTTATAATATATCTCCAAGGGGGGATTATCGTGTATTTGGACTCTACAATGTTATTGGTTCTGCCCGCAATCCTGCTTTCGTTATGGGCGCAGTTTAAGGTCAGCTCCGCGTATAAAAAATACAGCCAGGTAAATAACAGACGAGGATTTACTGGCGCCGAAGTCGCGAAGCAATTACTGGCGGTTTCCGGAATCCGCGATGTAAGAATAGAACCGGTTCACGGGCAAATGACAGACCATTATGATCCCGGCTCTAAGGTTTTGCGTTTGTCCGAAGGCGTGTATGGCAGCGCTTCCTTGGCTGCCGCCGGCATAGCCGCTCATGAGACGGGACACGCGATTCAGCATAATCTGGGTTATGGTCCGCTGGGGCTGCGCAGTACGTTGGTTCCCGCGGCGAATATCGGTTCGCGGATGGCAATGCCGTTAATTATTATCGGTTTACTGCTTTCTTCAGGCAGCGGCAGCTTCGGGTTGATGATGGTCTACGGCGGAATTATTCTTTATTCTATTGCGGTTTTATTTACATTAATTACTTTACCCGTAGAATTTAACGCTTCCAGCCGGGCTATGGAACTTTTGAGCGAAAACAGAATCCTGGCCGAGGATGAAGTCGCCCCGACTAAAAAAGTGCTGAGCGCGGCGGCTATGACATACGTGGCGTCCGCGTTGACGGCGGTTTTAACTTTGCTTAGATTCATTCTTTTATCAAACAGAAGACGCTGACACGCGGCGCGGGGGGATTTGCCATGAAGGACGCGCTTAATTCTCAAAGAGAAGTCATTCTTAGCATAGAGGATATTACGAAAGAATACCACATGGGCGAGATTATCGTTCAAGCCCTGCGCGGAGTAAATTTTAAAATATACCAAGGAGAATTTCTGGTAATCTTGGGTCCAAGCGGCTCCGGTAAAAGCACGGTATTGAATATTATCGGCGGGATAGACCAGCCTACGGCCGGAAAAATAATCTACAAGGGCAAGGATATAAGCGGGCTAAAAGAAAAGGATCTTACAAAATACCGCAGAAGTTCAGTGGGCTTTGTATTTCAATTTTATAATCTAATTCCAAATTTAACCGCCAAAGAAAATATTCAATTGGCTTCCGAATTGTCGAGCAATGCTTTAAGTGTTTCGGATTTATTAGAAACTATAGGGCTTGCCGACAGAGGCGGACACTTTCCGTCGCAGATGTCCGGCGGACAGCAGCAACGAGTCGCTATAGCGCGAGCCGTCGCAAAGAATCCGGAAATTCTTCTGTGCGACGAACCAACCGGCGCTCTTGATTTTTCTACGGGTATACAGGTTTTGAAATTGTTGAAGGAGTTTAACAAAAAGTACAAGAGAACAGTCGCGATTATTACTCATAACGCGGGAATCAGCGAAATGGCGGACCGTGTGTTATATTTTAAGGACGGTCTTGTCGATCTCGTGACAGTAAATGATAATCCTGTGGACCCGGAGGAGGTGCGCTGGTGATCCTCTTTCTAAAAGCGATTCGTTCTATCTGGAGACATAAGTGGGCTTATGTCTCATGCATAATGTTGATTGCGGCGGGCATTTTCATGTATACCGCGATGGGCGCGGCCGCGGGTGCGTTGGATGCCGCCGCCCAGAAGTATTACAAAAATAATCGCTTGGCGGATGTATTCGCAACCGCTGTTAATGTCCCCGGCTCCGAATTGTCGGCGCTTGAAAGGATAGACGGTATAAACGAGCTTCAAGCGCGTCTTACATGTGAGGCGCGTGTTCCTGTTTCTGGAAACAGTAAAATTATTTGGCTGCGACTTATTTCATTTGATACGGATTACGAGGGTGTTAGTCTTAACTACCCCGATATAAACGGACTGCCGTTAGAAAAACAAAACGATATTTGGCTGAATCATCAGTTCGCCGAAATACACAACCTTCAAATAGGCGATAAACTTTCGGTAATTATTGACGGTCGTTTTGTGGAATTAAACATTGTGGGGCTGGCGAATTCGCCTGAGTATGTATACGCTCTGCGAGACGCGACCGAAATATATCCCGACAGGGAGACATTTGGTATAGGATACATTAATATTCGGGACCTCGCTCAGCTGCTGAACAGTCCTAATATGTATAATGACTTGTCATTCTCATTGGAAAATGGTTTTACGTTCGACGAAGTGAAACAACAGATCGAAACAGTGTTAGAACCTTTCGGTATGACAGGTCTGTACGAAGCCGCCGATCAGATGAGTTACACCATGGTTGACGCGGAAGTTACCAATGTAAAGGCAATGAGCGGAACCATGCCGTTATTGTTTTCCGGCATTGCCGCCATAGTGCTTTTCATGATGCTTAAAAGAATTATAGAGCAGGAAAGAACTCAAATTGGTACGCTAAAGACTTTCGGATACACTAACCGAGAGATTTTGCTTCATTATATATTATACGGACTGTTCACCGGATTGATTGGAGGGATTGTCGGCGTAGGTTTGGGCAATCTTTCTGTGGAGTATATAATCCGACTATATACCGAGTTTTTCACACTGCCTGATATTTCAAATACCATTCCGCCCCAACTTGCGCTGCAAGGCATAGCCATTGCGACAATCTCCGGAATTATAGGCGCGTATTTTGGCGCCCGACCGGCGGTAAAACTTAATCCCGCGGAGGCCATGCGCCCGCCTTCTCCGCCCGAAATAAAGGGAGATATTTTAAAATATCTTCCGTTTGTGCGGGTTTTACTTACTTCACGCGGCAGTATGTCGATAAGAAATATTCAGCGGACAAAGGCGCGTTCTTTATTTATCGCGGTTGGAATTATGTTTTCGTTCGGGATTCTGGCTGTCATGTCCCCCCTGATGATCATGATGACGGATATTATAATGGCGAAATATCAATACATTGAGGTTTTTGACGCCAAGCTTAGTTTGAAACAGCCCGTAGCGGCCGCCGACGCCGCCGCCCAGGCAATGAAGTTATCCGGGGTTACAATGGCCGAATTCGTTCGGGAGACTCCCGTGGAACTTCGTAACGGCAATCTTAAGACCGGAACCGTCTTAATGGGAATAAAGCCCGGTTCGTATCTGTACAATATTTATGACGACGACAAGAAAATTTATTTACCCGTGCCGGATAAAGGGATTATTCTAAATTCTTTTACCGCCGATGATTTGAATGCGCGGCCCGGCTCTAAGGTAATGCTGACTTCACCGTTCGACGATGAAGAAATTCCGATTTATGTTCAAGATATAATTCATCAAAACATGACTTCCTACGCCTACATAGATTACGATCTTCTTCACGAGATATTCAACCAACCTAAGCTTGCCACGGCGGTCATGGTAATGACAAACGATATGGAAAGCCTTAAATCCAAGTTGGACGAAACAAAGAATGTATCCACTATTACCGACACTTACACCTCCGCTGAGAATTTCATGGAAATGATGAACTCTTATTCATCTATGCTTTGGATTATGCTGATTCTGGGAAGCGCGATTGCGTTCGCGATTATTTATAATTCCTCCACAATCTCTCTTTCCGAAAAAAAACGCGAATACGCCACGCTGCGGGTGTTGGGTCTGCATATAAAGGAAGTCTGTGAGATTTCTAATTTTGAGTACTGGTTATTATACGCGCTTGGCTGCTTGCTGGGCGTGCCGTTCGCCAATCTGCTGTTAAGCGGGCTGAATACTATGCTGGCGCAAGAAATGAATGGACTGTCAATACCCGCGCGGATTCCTTTGTGGGCTTTCGGCGCGGCGGCCGCGGGATGTATGGCGGCAATGATTTTATCAAACCTATCATCTAAAAAAACAATCGGCAAGCTGGACATGGTGGATGTGTTAAAGGAGCGCGAATAAGTTGAAGCGAGCAGTAAAGATAATTTTATTGGTTATAGTTCTCGGCGGGATAGGATACGTGGCTTATGTTCAAATGACCGCTCCGCTGAATGTAAACGCGATAAGTATCGTACCGGAGGAAGCGCGTTTGTCATTTACAGAAACAGGCATAGTAGAATATGAGGATCAAGTCTTTGTATATCCGCCGGTAGCCGGTAAGGTGCTAAGTATTGCAGTCGAGGAAGGGCAGACAATCACAAAGGGGGATTTGATCTGCCAGATTGACATGTCGGACACGGCGTTCGCGATAGGCGAAGCCAACGCGCAAATAGCGTCGTTTGAAGCGCAGATCCGCAATTTAGAAACCGAGCAGGTAAGAAATCGGGATAGTCTGAATATACAAAAGAATAATCTTCTTAAAGAACTGGACACTTTGAATGTGCAAGAAAACAGCGCCACCGTGACACAAGAGGAACAGATGGAGATGCAAAATAAAATTTTGGAGCAAAATTTGGCGGACATCGCGCGACTGGAAAATGAATTTAATACAGTAACCCAAATTCTTTACGACAGCGGCGAACTGCCACGTGTGGAGTATGACGCGGCTAAAACGGCGATTGATAATGTAAAGGCGCAATATGAGCAAAATTTACAGCAGATGGAAATAATAAAGGCGGGTACCGCCCAAACAGATCCCGCGTACTATAACGCGTCCAGAGAAGCGTTGAACGAACAGATCAGGGGCATAGAAAACAGTTTGTCGAAGGATTACACCGCCGCGATGAAAGACTCTTACAACGCTCAGATACAATCGGTTCGCGTAAATATAGAACGGCTGAATGATTCCGTCCTGGATTCGGAAGTATATTCCACCGTTGACGGAACAATTATCAACTTGCCCGTATCAAAATCCAATCTGGCGTCCAACGCGTCGCCACTGGCGGAAATAGCGGTTGGCCGCAGTCTTATAGCGGTTTATGTTTCTACAAACGACATTGATTCTGTTTCGATAGGCAAGGACGTGGATTTGATTCTGCGTCGTCGCGAGGGGGATCAAACATATAAAGGCAAAGTAGTGGAGATAGACGATAAGGCCGAGATAAAAATTTCCTCATTGGGTGTTGAGGAACGAAAAGTAAAAGTTTATGTAGAGCCTGCCGAACACAAGGAACTGTTTTTGATTGGTTATGACGTGGATGTTGAATTCTTGGTTTTCAGCAAGCGGAATGCTTTGCTCTTGCCAAAGACAGCGATTTTTAACGACGACGGCACGGATATTGTTTGGGAAGTAAAGGATGGCGTATTGCAAAAAACGCCCATTATTAAAGGGATGGAAATTCACAGCGAGGTTATCATCGACGGCGGGCTGGCCGCCGGCAGTGTAATTATCAGCGACGCGTCATTGGAAGAACTTTCAGAGGGAATAAACGTAGTCGCGCAATAAATTATAATATGTATGGGGACGCCGACTAGCCGGTTAACTAAGGTGCGAAATTACATATTATATGGAAAGAAGGGCAGCTTGGATGCCGGCTGCCCAGAGTAACCTTAGAAGCCTCGGCGCTTGCGTCGGGGTAGTTCACTAGTTTTTTGTGTTATCCACACTGTAAAACTCTTCCCAAGAATTTATCAGCTTTTCAACATTCTTATTATGCGAGCGCAAAAATCTATTCAGCTTCATTAATTCTTCCGGGTCGCCGCTAAGCTTGTTGATATTTTGATAGGAAGTGAAAATAATTGAAAATCCCGCGTCGCGAACGGCTTCCTTTAGCCTGTCATTAAAGCATCCAAACGGACAGGTAAAGGCGACCGGCTCTACGCCAATGTGCATTTTATATTCCTCGTTCAATTTTCCCAAGTCATTGCGGATTGTCCGCTGATACTCTTCGTCGCTTTCATGCTTGCGGGGCAGCGCCCCTCGGCGTTTGTCGACGACGTGCATGTCGTAGGTATGGTTTTGAAATTCAGCCAGTCCGGAATCGTTCATCTGCTTTATCTCTTCCCACGAAAGATGGGCGTAATTAACGTGCTTAACAACATCCGCTTCCGAAAACATATCCGTATATTTTCCTATTATGGAAAATATAGCTTTCATATTATACTTCTGCAGCAACGGAAACGCGTATATATAATCGCTTTGAAATCCGTCGTCAAAAGTCAGCATGACCGGTTTGTCGGGCAGAGGTTCTTTCTTTAACACAAAATCAGTTAATTCTTTGGTAGTTATCGTTGTGTACCCATTGTCTTTAAGCAGCTTCAAATCCGATTCAAATTCCTCGTCTGAAATGATGTAAGTATCCAACCGCGAGTATATACGCGAAATTTGATGATACATTATTATGGGCAAATATACGGGCTTTGGAGGAGCCACTAACGCGTAGTCCGCAAAAAAATCATTTATCGGCGTGGCTTTTTCATCTCCGCCAACGTTGACCGTCAGTGTGCTAAACACAAAGCTCCAAATTAAAATGCAGGAAAAAAGCCTCGAATTTTTTCTCATGTTCTCCACGTCCTTTGTTTTACATCCCCGGCGCTGAAGCGCGGGGCTTATTTAATCGTTCCCACGCTTATTATGTCCACGTTTACATATGGTATGATTACCATATCACGGAAATGCGTTTCAAATTCCTGTTCTATGTCCGCATACAGTTTGTAATCTTTTTTGCGCAGCATTTCTTTAAAGCAATACACATCCGCGCCGTTCCGCCGCAGAATGTCCGCGGTATTTTTTATCTCGTCCGCTATAATATTTTCAAACGCGGCGGCGTATTCTTCCAATCTAAAGGGGGCGTCTAAATCCTCTTCTGAAAAATTGTATTCGTCTATACTTCCTTTAACAGATAGCTTAACATGGCAATTTATCTTGCCGTTTATATTCTCAAATGAAATCCTGGGCTTGCTATGATATACCCGTAATGGGATATTATCCGGCGAATTTACAACAGATCCGTGATTATCGGCTGTAAGCCACATATAACCGCGCGTTTCCTCCTCGTTCAGATAACGAGACAGTTTAAAATCTTTTATCACCGCGCAGCCGCCTATGCCAATATGTCCGGACCCGCTTTCCTCGTCCGTCGTGTCGGCTGATATAATCGGAATAAGGGTATCCCCTGTCGAGCGCAGATCCGATATAACTTCCCCAAGCGTCTTGCTGAATTTAGTCGCGGCTTCGCCGCCGCTGTCATAATAATTATCTATGGTAATCCCAATCATAGATTCTCCCTCCAGCTTTAGGGAAAGAATATCCTCGGCGCTTTGTTCTTTGGCGGCCAGCAGATATAACTTATGACTTACCTCGCGGCTGCGTTCCATAGAGTCTATGGATTGGCGCAGAAAATCCGCGTCATTTAATAGTTCGCGCCCCAATACCAGCATCTTTGTTTGACCCATATACAGATTCTGAGAAGTATTTATATTATGCAAAGCCCCGCTTATACTGCCGTCATTCGCGGTCTTGACCAACTTGGATTTATCGGCGATAGGAGCTTCTTTCATTTCCAGGATATTGGGCATAGAGACAGTAACCGCGAATTTATTATCTGCCGTCCGATCGATACCTAACGCCACGACCAACCCGCGATCTTCCAATTCCACCTTGTCATTTCGGAATGATAGCGTTAAAGCCGCCAACGCGATTATTAGAAGCACCCAATAATTTTTCACTTTTCGCCGACCTTTCTGATACGAGCCGCTATTAATAAAATAATCGGCAGAGCGACCATCAATCCAAGCCCCAGAGTTTTGAAAATTAATTCCATAATTCGATCTACGTTTTCTATCTTCATCAGGGCGCAGGCTATCACTAAAATGATAGCGGCGCATATAAAGATATATGTCGAATGCTTGCCTTTGCCGACGGTATCTTTCAACAGAACGCAAGAAAAAAACAGACAGCCGTTGACAATCGCGAAGTTGGAAATTATCCAAAAGCTCATTATAAGGGCGTCCTGCCGTTCTATAAACGACCCCGGAAGATCTGTCATATCCATCATTTCCAACACCGGCCACAATTGACGGGTTACATCCTTAGCGCCGAATTTTGAGAGGGTTATAACAGTTATAAATACCATGAAAACGCCGATAAATATGACGGCGCGCGTTAATCCCCCGCGCACGGCGCGAGGGCGTACGGCATATGGAGTAACCAGTAAAATTAATTCCAGACC
The DNA here is from genome assembly GCA_031273705.1 of Clostridiales bacterium. Taxonomy (GTDB): domain Bacteria; phylum Bacillota; class Clostridia; order Lachnospirales; family WQUN01; genus JAISGK01. Next base: position 4,063 of record JAISRJ010000275.1, on the reverse strand, counting down.
TGTAAACGCCGCTCCGATATTTGCCGCTCCGACCGGATCTAACGGATGGCTTTGAAGAACCGAAAAGACCGGAAGCAGATTTGTAAAGTCTATATCGTGGATTGCCAGAAGAAAGATGAAAACTATGGGAATAAAAATGATGGGAAATAAAATTTGAGCAAGCCGGGCGCGGGTCTCGTATCCTTTAGCCGCCGCGTAAGCGCTTATCGCCAACATTATGGCGCAGACGATGAAAAAAGGGGTTTCGCTTAATAATTTCTGCCGCACTATTTCTCCGAACAAACGCAGTTCTAAAGCGCAGTTAAAGAGTAATTTGCAAGCGAACAAAATGCCTATGATCTTTCCCACGGGCTTGCTTAAAAGTTTTGACGTGAGAGCGACAAACGAGTCTTTTGGCAGAATTCGCCCCGCGCTGGCCATAAGAAACGCCGAGCCAACCGCCAACGCCGTTATTATGATTATTAAAATCCAAGCGTCTTGACCGGCATACTCCGACGCTTTTCTGGGGAGTGTGATAATCCCCGCGCCGAATATATCCAATATTAAAAGGGTTTGCATCTGTCGAACAGATATTTTATTGTTTTGGGAGAACAATTTTAATCCTCCTGCTTTTTTGGCGTGTGTATGCGGTCGCCGCTATTTGGATTAGCGAATATAGGGCGCTTTTTCATTGTGAATAAAGGCGGTCTAAAAAGGGTGTCTTTGTTATCCGAATAGTTGTTTATGTCTCCGGCGATAAAGGGGAACATGTATGGAAATCCGTAACCTTTGAGTGAGACCAAATGAATCAAAATCATCAGCGCTCCAATCCAGAATCCCAGCAAACCCAGTATAGATGATAAAAACAGAATTACATATTTGCACAGTCTAAAACCGGATACCAAAGAATATTGAGGCACCGCGAATCCGCAAATGCCCGTCAACGCCACTATGATTAGCACTATCGGGCTGACCAGACCGGCTTCGACAGCCGATTGCCCGATTATCAATCCCCCGACGACCCCGATTGCGTTTCCGACCGGACCGGGCAGCCGAATGCCCGCCTCTCGCAACAACTCGAAAGCCAGATCCATCAGCAGAATCTCCACTAAGGCGGGAAAGGGAACAAACTGCCGCGCCCCCGACATTTTAAAAAGCAGCATCATAGGAATCATAGCCGGGTGGTAAGTTGCGATTGCCAGATACAATCCGGGCAGGATAACGGACAAAACCCCCGCTATATAGCGCAGCAGTCGGGTGAAGGACATAATTTGCCAGTTTTGATAATAATCGTCAGAGGCTTGGAAAAATGTGTTAAGCGTGGCGGGAATTATCATAACAAAAGGTGAAGTGTCTACAACGACCGCGATCCGCCCTTCTAAAATCGCGGCGGACGCTCTGTCCGGCCTCTCTGTAATCTGCGCCAGCGGAAAAACGGATTTCCAATCGTCGCTGGTCAGTTGCTCTAAATACCCAACATCCAGCACCGCGTCAATATCTATTGCCTGTATTCTGCTCAAAGCCTCGTTTAAAACTTGGGGACGGCAGAGGTCGCTGATGTACATAAGCGCTACGCTGGTTTGTGAGCGCACGCCGACGGACATTTGTTTGATTTTAAGCCGAGTATCCTTGATTCTCCGCCGAATTAACGCCGTGTTAAACCGAAAGGTCTCCGTAAAGGCGTCTTTGGCGCCTTGAACTACTACTTCCGTCTCGGTGGAATTAACGCCGCGGTTCGGCCACATGCGCGTTCCGATGGTTACGGCGTAATCAGAACCTTGCGCCATTAAAACAGTATCGCCGCTAAGCATCGCGTTTGCCATGCCGGTAACATCTCTTGCCTCGTTAATGTCGGCGGTGGCTATGCCTCCGTCACGGATTGCGGCAAGAGGATCGCGCCGCAAGTCTTCGGCTTTTGGGGGTGTTTGCCACAAAAACAGCATAAGTTGATCGATTACGTGGTTTTCCAGTGTGTCACGGCTCACAAGCATATCTATATAGGTTACATAAATCCAAATATCTTTGTTTTCGCCTATGGGAAATTTTCTCTTTACAACGTCTCCGCAATCGACAAACAGCGCTTCCAGTTGGTCAATGTTTTCATCCAGAGTATGGCTGAGCATTTACTTCTCCTTTGGACTAAACAACAGCCCCGCTATAAAGCTGAACACGATAGTGGCGGATACACCGGCCGCCATTGTTTTAAATCCGCCTGTAATAGCGCCCAGTAAACCGCTTTTGTCCACTTCTTCCTTTACGCCTTTTGCCAGCAGATTTCCAAACCCCGGCAATGGCACGGTCGCTCCGGCTCCGGCGAAATCCACCAGCTTTTCATACACTCCAAAGCTGCCCAGAACACAGCCGATAACTACAAACAGAACCAGTATCCGTCCGGAGGTTATTTTGGTTTTATCCAGCAAAATCTGTCCCGCGACGCATAACAATCCTCCGATTACAAAGGCTTTGAGGTATTCCAAAAAAATTCCTCCTTAATTATTGTTACCGCTTAGTGCCTAACCACTGCCCTATCTTAAACCCCGGACTCGATTCTTACCGCGTGGGCTATCGCCGGTATAGTCTCGCCTTGCTGCGATACAGTCGAATTCATTAGAGCGCCCGTGGGCACCAACAGCATCTTTTTTATTTCTCCCCGCAATAGCTTGGGGAAAAAATAACTGGCGAAAGTCACCGCCGAACACGCGGGTCCGCTGCCGCCGGCGTGGGTATCCTGCGATTCTTTGTCGTATATTTCTATGCCGCAGTCCGTACAGATCTTGCTTATGTCAAATCCCTTTTTCTTCATCAGTTCCACAAGAAGTTCATGTCCGAAAACGCCCAAATCTCCGGTGGCGATAACATCATATTCATCCGGCTTTATATTAAGGTCGCTGAAATGTTGAATCAAAATATCCGCCGCCGCCGGAGCCATAGCCGCGCCCATGTTTGTCATGTCTTTAATACCCATGTCAACGATCTTTCCGGTCGTCGCCGCGGTAATCCTCGGCCCTTCGCCCGCCGAGCCTATAACCAATGCTCCGTCGCCCGTGACAGTCCATGAGGATGTGGGGGTACGTTGATTGCCTAAACCCAATGGAAACCGGAATGTTTTTTCGGCGGAACAAAAATGACTGGAAGCCGCGACGACAACATTATCCGCAAATTCTCCATCCAAAAATACCGAGCCTATAGTCATGGCTTCGCCGATTGTGGAACAGGCGGCGAACAGTCCGAAGTACGGGCGATCGAAACCCCTTAATCCATATGTGCTCCCTATTCCTTGATTTAATAAATCCCCTGCGAAAATGTACTGTACGTCGTCTATGCTAAGATTCGCCTTCGCCACGGCCAGCTCGACACCCTGCCGCGCAATATCCGCTTCGGCTTCTTCCCAGGTTTTATTTGAGGAGTGTTCCGCTGACAAAATTCTGTCAAAATACTTCCCCAAGGGACCTTCGCCTTCTTTTTCGCCCACCACAGACGCGGCCGCCTTAATAACGGGGGGATTTTTGAACTTTATCGTTTGTTCACCGATATGCTGCCGCACAAAAATTCACCTCATTTAATAAATTTCATTTGATAAAATATTATTTAATAAAATAATAGATAATCCCAACAATCATAGAGGTCAATGTTCCGTAGACGATAACCGGACCGGCGACGGTAAACATTTTTGCCGCCATACCCAACACTAAACCCTCGCTTTTATACTCTATAGCCGGGGCCGCCATGGCGTTCGCAAAGCCGGTAATCGGTACCGCCGAACCGGCGCCGGCGTGTTTACCCAACTTGCCGTACCACCCCAAACCCGTAAAAAATACCCCTAAGAATACCAATATTATGGACGTGTAAGTACCAGCGTTTTCTTTGCCCACGCCAAAATTCATAAGTACGTTCGTTATTGCCTGCCCAAAAGTGCAGATTGCGCCGCCCACGAAAAAAGCTTTAAGGCAATCTGATAATAATTTGCTTTTGGGAGCCATACCTTCTACCAAATCTTGATATTTTTTCTTCGCTTCCTGTGAATTATCCATTACTGCCTCCTAATATCGCGAGTATAATTAATCCGCTTTAAAAAAACCCGGAA
>JAISRJ010000257.1 GCA_031273705.1 Clostridiales bacterium | reverse complement strand
TGACAGTTTTAATCAAATAGGGCTGGAACGCAAAAATGAAGTGTATGAGAAGTTTACTAACCAAGGAGCATCTACTTATTTACCTATACCCTTTTGCGTGACTGACAGAGGTATCGGTTTATATGTCAATACGGAGGAAAGTTTCTCTTTCTGTTCGGAGTTGTCGGAAAATAATGTAACGCTTAACATACCGAATAATTTCGCGCCTGAATTTTTTAGCGGAACTCCTTTGGAAATATTAGAGCAGCTTACACGTATTACAGGCAAACCAAAACTTCCGCCGGACTGGGCTTTTGGCGTTTGGATTTCAGCAAATCGCTGGAATAATCAAGATGTTGTGGAAGAACAGGTACAGGCGGCGATACACTATGGTATGAAACCATCAGTAATCGTGCTGGAGGCGTGGAGTGATGAAACGACGTTTTATCGCTTTAACGAGGAACACTTTCCAAATCCCAAAGGGATGATAGATAAATTACATGAGCAAGGCGTTCGACTGATTTTATGGCAAATTCCCGTGTTAAAAACATTGGAACCCGGTCAGGTTTGCATACAGCATGAAGAAGACCGCGCCTGCTCTATTGAAAACAAATTCGTGGTTACAAACCCGGACGGTTCACCTTATTTGATTCCGAAAGGACGTTGGTTCGGCAGATCGATGGTTCCCGATTTTACAAATCCCGCCGCGCGCGACTGGTGGTTCGGAAAACGTCAATACCTGCTTGACATGGGAGTGGACGGATTTAAAACCGATGGCGGGGAATTTATCTATGACGACAACGCGTGTTTTTTTGACGGGCGCACAGGTCTGCAAATGCGTAACGGCTACGCGATGGCTTATGAAAAAGCATACTCTGATTTTATAGGTAATGATAGAGTACTGTTTTCTCGCGCGGGATATATTGGTAGCCAAAGCGCCACACTTCATTGGGCGGGCGATCAACAATCGACATGGTTAGAATTGCGTCATGTGCTGACAGCGGGGTTAAACGCGGGATTATCCGGTCTTTCGTACTGGGGGTTTGATATCGCGGGTTTTGCTGGGGAATTGCCATCGACGGAATTATATTTAAGAGCTTTCGCGCTTGCGTGTTTTTCTCCGATTATGCAATGGCATTCCGAGCCGCTCGGCGGACAATTTTCAGGCGTTTTATCATCCAACGATATGGTCAATGACCGCAGCCCCTGGAACATCGCCAAACGGACAAACTCGCCGGAAGTCATTTCACTTTGCCGAAACCTTTGCGAGGAGCGAGTAAAGCTGTTCGATTACATTAATGAGCAGGCGAGGACGGCTTCAAAGACAGGGCGTCCGATGATGGCGGCGCTTATCATAGATTGGCCGCAAGACGAATCAGTATTTAAAATAGACGATGAATATATGTTTGGCTCGGCATTGCTTGTCGCTCCGATTTTAGAGCAGTCTGAAACAAGCCGCGAGGTATATCTTCCAAAGGGGGTATGGCGGGACTACTGGTCAGGTGAAATAATAAACGGACCTTGCCATATATCAAAAAACTGCGTTCCAGGAGAAATCTTGGTCTGGCGCTTAGAAATATAAAAAAGTGCCGCCGCTTATCTTTATACGCACAGGGTTGGCAAGCGGCCGTCTCGCAACATTGTGCCAAAAAGACCGTATGGGACGCCAAATGATTTCTCTCGCGAATATAGATACCCCCGGCGGCAGCATTCGCATAAAGCCATTCACACCCAGCGCAAGTTTGCATATTCCGCAATGGTAATAACTTGCCAAAAATAAGGTAACCGCATAGCGCCAATATTCTAATAGGCGCCTGTGTGAATGGCTGTTGCGATTCTGCCGCCGGGGGTGAGGGAGGCTTAAACCAGGAGCGTTATTGTCCGCCCGCCCGCTTTAGCATTTCTAAAAGTCTGTCCAATTCGTCCATCGAGTAATACTCTATTTCGATGGAGCCTTTTTTTTTGCCGTTCTTTATGCTAACCTTCGTTCCCAGAATGGATTTTAGGTCATCCTCGATATGCTTAAACGCAAAGCTGTGGCGCCCTGGATTTGATTGACGGGGATCGGCTTCGCGCGCCCGGTTTAAATTTTTGACCATTGACTCCGTGTCCCGAATATTTAAGTCTCGTTCGATAATATGCTCCGCGCATATCAGTTGTTTTTCCGTATTATGCAGTTTAGCTAAAACCCGCCCGTGCCCCGCCGATAACTTTCCCTCGTTAATAAATTCCTGAACGCGAGAATCCAATGTTAATAAACTGATTGTATAAGAAACAGAGCTTCTGTCTTTGCCGATTTTTTTGGCTATATCCTCCTGGGTATAAAAGAAATCGTCTATTAAACGTCTGAAGCAGAGAGCTTCTTCGATAGGCGTCAAATCTTGACGCTGTAGATTTTCTATCAAAGCGATCTGCAGCGCGTCCGAGGCGGTGTAATCTTTTACCATTACCGGTATTTCGGAAAGCCGCGCGATTCGCGCCGCCCTCCAGCGCCGTTCCCCCGCGATTATAGAGTAATATTCGCCTTCTTCCTTTACGATTATAGGCTGAAGTATTCCGTATGTCTTGATAGACTCCGCCAGATCTTCCAACGCCTCCTCGTCAAAATACTTCCTTGGCTGCGCTTTATTCGGTTCTATACGGTTAATGTCTATCATGATAACGCTGTTTCTTTTCTCTTGATCGCGAAACTCCGCGTTTGTCAGCTCCGAACCGGCGATAAGCGCCCCCAGCCCTCTGCCCAATCCCTTTTTCATTGGTACCGCCACAACTATTGCGCCTCCTTAGCCATAACTTCCTGCGCCAGTGAAACATAACTCTCGGCGCCCTTTGATCGCTCGTCATAAATCGTGATGGGAACCCCGTGACTCGGCGCCTCGCTTAAACGTACATTACGAGGTATAATAGTTCGATAAACATTTTCGCTGATATTCCGCTTAACCTCATCCACTACTTGCATAGAAAGATTGGTACGCGCGTCAAACATGGTAAATACCAGTCCTTCTATCCTAAGGAACGGGTTGAGCCTGCGCTGAACCAGTTCTATTGTATGCATCAACTGCGTCAGCCCTTCCAACGCGTAATATTCGCATTGGATGGGAACCAATACCGTATCGGCGGCGGTAAGGGAGTTAATTGTCAATATATTTAAAGACGGCGGGCAATCAATAATGACAAAATCATACAGGTATTTTGAGTCGTCCAGGATAGATTTTAATATGTACTCACGATGTTCGCGACCAATTAACTCAATTTCCGCTCCTGAAAGTTCT
>JAISRJ010000242.1 GCA_031273705.1 Clostridiales bacterium | reverse complement strand
GGAACTTTGCCACTCTTATACTGATTGCCGTGTTTTCTGCCGCTTGCCTGCGGCAGTTGTCCCGTTAATGTGCCAAGTCACTCCGGACGAGCGGGAACTTCTTAACAATTTGCCCCGTTTGCGCTATACAAAGAAAGGATTCTTCTATATAATATTCCTTGAAAACATTTGCGGATTCAGGGGATTTTTATGAGAGAACAGATAAATTTTGAAGGCACAGTCGAAAACATTATTTATTACAACGCGGAAAATGGATTTACGGTTTTCTCACTTGCGCCTAAAGATGATGAAAGCAAGGAGATCACCTGTACCGGCACTCTGCCCCAATTGATAGAAGGCGAGCGGGTAAAGATTAAAGGGGTTTTTGTAAACAATCCCAGATATGGATCACAGTTGTCCGTAGAATATGTGGAAAAGAACGAACCGACCGGTACCGACGCAATTCTTAGATATTTAGGTTCGGGCGTGATTAAGGGGGTAGGGGAGCGGACCGCGAAGCGGATTGTTAAAACTTTCGGCGAGGATACCCTGCGGCTTATTGACGAATCTCCGGAACGCCTTTCGGAGATTAAAGGCATCAGCTTGGAAAAAGCGCTGGACATAGGCGGGATTTATCATGAGCAAGCCGAGCTGCGCCGCGCCATGCTGTACTTGCAGGACTTCGGTATTACCCCGGCATACGCGATGCGCATTTATAAGCGGTTCGGAGAGGCTACGCGTGACATTGTAAAGACTAATCCATACGCTTTGGCTGATGATATACACGGCATAGGTTTTAAAACCGCGGACGCCATCGCGTTTCGCGCCGGTATTTCTCTGGATTCGCCATTTAGGTTAAAAGCCGGTTTAAAATACGCGCTTAATCAGGCTGCTCTTAACGGACATGTTTATTTGCCCAAGCGGCAACTGATCGACAACGCGACGGAACTGCTTAATATTTCCGCTGAACTGATCGACAATACGCTGATACAGCTTGTAATGGACGCCTCGTTGTTTTTGGAAGACGTGCCTTTAGAAGATAAGGAAAACCAGCCTGTATATACAAATGTGTTTTGGCAGGCGGAAAATTATATTGCCCAAAAATTGGCGGAACTTTCCAAAAATACTTTGAATATGGATAAAGCGGACAGAGTAGATTCGAGAGATCTATTGTGGGAGAATACAGATATATACGGTATCAAGCTGGCTGAAAATCAGCGCTTGGCGGTAGAAGAAGCGCTGATTAGCGGCGTTTTGGTATTAACCGGCGGACCGGGTACGGGCAAAACAACGACCATAAACGCGATAATTCAGTCTATGAATAAATACGGTCTTAGGATAGAACTGGCGGCCCCGACCGGGCGGGCGGCCAAACGTATGTCTGAAACTTCTGGCATAGAAGCAAAGACAATCCATAGATTGCTGGAAATAGATTACATGTCGGACGACAGTAAAAGGCAAAGTTTTTCTCGCAACGAAAACAACCCCATTGAGGCGGATGTAATAATTATTGACGAAAGTTCGATGGTGGACTTAATGCTCATGTTTCATTTACTTAAAGCGATCGCTCCGGGCGCACGTTTAATTTTAGCCGGCGACGTTGACCAATTGCCGTCGGTGGGTCCGGGGAATATACTGGCGGATATTATCCAAAGCGGGGCGGTAAATGTTGTGAAGCTTACGGAAATTTTTCGACAGGCGCAGGAAAGCGCGATTGTGCTTAACGCGCATAGGATAAACCATGGGGAGTACCCTGCTGTTAATGATAAGTCGAAAGACTTCTTTTTATTAAAAAGATCAACACCCGACGAAGTGGTAAACACGATACTTGATTTGGTAATGCGCCGGCTGCCGGGATTTATAAAGGATTGCGATAATTTTCAGGATATACAGGTATTGTCGCCTATGCGAAAATCTTCTTTGGGTGTCGTTAATTTGAATAGAGAGTTACAGCGGCGGATGAATCCCGCGTCGCCCGAAAAAAAAGAGCGCGAATTTCGCGGAATAACCTTTCGACAAGGCGATAAGGTAATGCAGACAAAGAATAACTATAATATGATCTGGTACGTCTCCAACGCGAACGGCAGGAAGATCGACGAAGGGGTCGGAGTTTTCAACGGCGATATGGGGATCATGACAGATATTAATAACGACGATTCGCGTTTTACCGTTAGATTCGACGACGGTCGTATTGTTGAATACGACGTCACCCAGATGGAAGATTTAGAATTATGTTATGCCGCGACGATCCATAAGTCGCAGGGCAGTGAGTACAAGGCCGTCATTATTCCCATTCACAGCGGACCGCCCATGCTGATGAGCAGGAATCTGCTGTACACAGCCGTTACCCGCGCTAAAGAACTGGTTGTAATTGTAGGTTCCGAAGAAATGCTCCGCCGCATGGTAGACAACAACCGTGAGGTTAATAGATACACCGCCTTGGCTCGCAGGTTGACCGCAAAGTGAAATTCCTCCGCTGTTTTTGATTTGGTGAGACTGATATCACCTTAACAGGGACAGCTCCATTAAAAGCGATTGTGTGAACGAACTGAAACTCCCGCGGCTTTAGCCGACGGGAGTTTCACATGAATCTAAGCTTTTCTAATCCGGTTTGTCCGCGCTGTGAGCAAAACCTTAGAATCTTATGATTCACGCAGGCTTAAAACAATCTTCTCCGCCAAGACTATAAGATTTTCTCGATCAGCGTCTTTCACGGATGAAGTGATCTTTACAATCGGATCGATAAAGTTCATTCCATCCAGTTTTTCTAGGATTGCGCGCATTTGCGATCCGGCTGTCGCCGCCCACGAGCCGTTTTCTATAAGCGCGATTGTTCTGTTTTTCAAGTGATGGGACTCTATGTCACGCAGTACTTCTTCCATGCGAATAAAAATCCCCGCGTTGTAAGTAGCGGACGCAAATACTATATGACCGCACCGGAAAAATTCAGACACTAATATATCAGTCGCGTGTTGTGAGACATCATATATGGCTATGTTGTGTACTCCGCGTTTTGCTATTTCACCGGATAAAATATTAACCGCGTTTTCCGTGTTTCCATATATTGAAGCGTATGCTATAAGTACAGTGTTTTCTTCCGGGGTATACGTACTCCACCGCTCGTATTTTTCCAGATACCAATCCAGATTTTCTCGCCAGATGGGACCATGCAGTGGACAAATCGCCGTTATATCAAAAGCGGACATTTTTTTTAAAACGGTTTGAACCTGTCTGCCGTATTTTCCCACTATGTTCGCGTAATACCGGCGCGCGTCGGGCAGCCATTCCGATTCAAAGTTTACCTCGTCCGCAAATAAATTCCCGTTAAGCGCCCCAAAAGTCCCAAAAGCGTCCGCTGAGAAAATCACCTTGTTTTTGCTCTCATAACTAAACATAACTTCCGGCCAATGAACCATCGGAGCCATCAGGAATGTAAACGTATGCGCGCCCGTCGAAAATGTGTCGCCTTCTTTTACAATTATACCGCGCTTCTCTATATCAAAATCGAAGAATTGTTTTATCATTTGCGCTATTTTTGTGTTTGCTATGATCTTTACGTCGGGGTATCGACGTATCAAATCATCCAAAACCGCGCTGTGGTCCGGTTCCATATGGTGAATCACAATATAATCCAGGGCTTTTCCGCGCAAGCTAAATTCAAGATTTTCAAAAAAGATGTTCGCGACACTTCTGTCCACGGTATCTAAAACCATTGTTTTTTCGTCGTTTATAAAGTAGCTGTTATATGAAACGCCTCTGGGAATATCATACACACCCTCAAACGCTCTTGGACGCCGGTCACTTCCCCCTATCCAATATACGTTATCGAATATTTCTCGCACGTCTCTCAACCATTACTCCTCCTTCAATAAGTCACTTAATTTTACAATATGTTAGTAAATTGTCAATAGCGTTCCACATTACGTGTGATCCGCATTACATAAAGTAATTTGCT
>JAISRJ010000227.1 GCA_031273705.1 Clostridiales bacterium | reverse complement strand
TTTATTATAGTAAAAGCTGTTATAGCAAAATTAAACACGCACTAATACAGGAGGGGGAACTGCGCGTTGAAAAGCAAAGATTATTGGAAGATATTTGAAAAATCCGGTGATGTGAAAGCATATATCAATTACACTAAGGAGAAACGGAGTAAAGCGGATTGAGTGTTTTTCAGGCAAGAGGAATAGTGCTGCGTGAAAGCGAATCCGGTGAGGCGGATAAAAAGCTGACTGTGTTCGCAAAAACATATGGTAAGATCTTTGTCACGGCGCGGGGTGCGCGGAAAATTAAAAGTAAAATACTGTCCGCCGCCCAGCTTTTTACATACGCCGATTTTGTGATTTATGACGGAGGAAAATTTCGCACCCTTAGCCAGGCCGACGTGATTGAGCGTTTTTATAATTTGCGGCAGGATTATGATAGATTTGTGCTTGCCCAATATTTGGTCCGGCTGGTAGACAGAACTCTTCCTTATGATACGCCGGCGGATGAACTTTTGCACTTGCTTGTTATTTCAATCTCCGCGTTGGCTAAAGGAATTCGTGATCCCTTAATCGTTGTTCGGGCGTTTGAGATAAAATTCTTCCAACTTAACGGGCTTTCCCCTCGAATGGATTATTGCGCTGAATGCGATAAACCGATAGAATCTGAAGCGTGGTTTGGAAAAGAGGGGACCGTGTGTAATTTGTGCAAAAAATTCCCCGCTGTGCGAATTGATTCAAATGTGATAGCCGCCATAAAATATGTGCTTGAAGCGGATTTGGGCGATATTTTCAAATTTAGACTTAATCCGCAGACGCTTAGTGAATTAACATCGGCGTGTAAACTTTTTCTTGAAATTAACTTTATTAAACTATGAACTTTGACTTTTGCATAAATTTCAACTAAATATTCAAAATAATTTCTATCTATGCCCTAAATCAATTTTGTGATATAATTAACGACTATATCTTAATCTTTTATTTTATTCTCGAAAGGATGATTATTTTGGGTATCTCCCGTGTGCAACTCATTTCTGTAATTGCTCTGTTGCTTTTCTCCGCTGTTATGGTGTACATAGGTTTTTCTACGCGCAAGAAAACAAAAACCGTTGACGGCTTTTTGCTGGGCAATAGGGGAATCGGTGCCTGGATGTCGGCATTCGCCTATGGTACTTCTTACTTCTCCGCGGTAATTTTTATCGGCTACGCGGGCAAACAAGGCTGGGATATCGGATTGGGCGGTATCTGGATAGGTATCGGCAACGCGGTTTTGGGTTGCTTTTTGGCTTGGCTGGTATTAGCGCGTCGTAGCAGAAATATGACAAGGGCAATATCCGCGAAAACTATGCCGGAATTCTTTGAAGGGCGTTATAACTCTCCTATATTAAAATTTATTTCGGCTATAATAATTTTTGTGTTTCTTGTTCCGTACTCCTCGGCCGTTTATAAAGGCTTGGGGTCTTTGTTTAACACCATCTTTCCGGAAATATCCGTTAATATCTGTATGCTGATTGTCGCTTGCCTAACGGCGTTTTTTCTGGTGCTTGGCGGGTACCTCGCCACAGTCTACACGGATTTTGTGTTGGGGCTTATAATGCTGTTTGGGGTTGTGGCGATGGTTCTTATAGTTGTAAACAATCCAAATGTCGGCGGTATAACCAATGTTATTCCGCGTTTAAGGGCGGTCGAACCGGATCTTGTGAGTGTGTACGGAGGAAAGTATTTTACCTTTTTGTGTACTAATATTCTGCTTACGAGTTTTGGCACTTGGGGTCTTCCCCAAATGGTAAGCAAATTTTACGCTGTAAAGGATGAAGTTTCTATAAAACGAGCGACAATAATTTCTACTTTCTTTGCGGCCTTTATTGGGGTAGGCGCGTATTTTGTGGGTGCTCTTAGCAGACTGTACTTGTCGGAATTACCAACCGCGGGTTATGACGCTGTTGTGCCGCAGGTATTGCTTAACGCCTTGGGTGGTTCGGGATTTTTTAGTAACGCGGTGCTTGCCTTGATTTTGATTCTATTGCTTTCAGCTTCTATGTCCACATTGTCCTCAATTGTTTTGACTTCCTCCTCATCTATCTCTGTAGATCTTATGCCGCAATTGGTAAAGGATTGGAAGGATAAAAAACAGATGATTGGTATGCGTGTTCTGTGCCTGATATTTGTGGCGTTGTCATATTTGTTCGCCACTATGCAAATTGCGATTATTGTCTCTATCATGAGCTTTTCTTGGGGTATAGTGTCCGGCAGTTTTATAGGTCCGTATTTGTGGGGGCTGTATTCCAAAAAAATAACCAAGACAGGGGCGCTTACGGGGATGTTATGCGGATTTTTTACAGTCGTGATTTGCACATTGGTTAATACGCTGTCTGTAGATTTTAAGGCTGCCAGCGCGAACGCGCCTATTTTTGGGGTTGCGGCGATGGCGGTGTCCGTCATTATAACGCCGTTGGTTAGTTTATTTACCGCAAAGCTGGATGATGCCGTTATAATAAAAGCGTGGGAGGCGGGTAAATGATTTGGAACGAGATAGAAACGGCTTCTCGTGATGAGATAAAAGATATTCAATGGCGGCGTTTACGAAAAACCGTCAAGCATGTATATGATAATGTGCCGTTTTATCGCAAACGACTGGACGAAGCTGGGCTTGCGCCGGATAAAAACTGGAATCTTGCTGATTTTAAGCGGCTACCATTTACTACCAAGTCGGACTTGAGGGATAACTACCCATATAATTTCTTTGCGGTACCCATGAAAAAAGTGGTGCGCATTCACGCCTCGTCCGGAACCACGGGCAAGCCCACGCCCGTTGGATATACCTCAAATGACTTGGAAATGTGGAGCGAATGTGTGGCGCGGATTATTTGCGCTGCCGGTGCCTGTGATGAAGATGTCGCCCAGATCTCCTTTGGATATGGATTGTTTACAGGCGCTTTGGGTTTGCATATGGGATTAGAAAAAATCGGAGCGGCTGTTATTCCTATTTCATCCGGCAACACGGAAAAGCAATTGATGGTAATGCAAGACTTCGGCTCGACTATTTTAATAAGTAC
>JAISRJ010000218.1 GCA_031273705.1 Clostridiales bacterium | reverse complement strand
GGATTCTTGGCGATTAGAATAAAAGGTTCGTCGAGTCTGCTTAAAGTGTAAGTGTATTTTAACTGCGAAGGAAGCTCTTTCGCGGCAATCTTATTTATTTCTTTAGTAATGTCGGCCTCTAATCTATCAAGAAAACGCACAAATCGTTCAGCCGGAATGTTCTTCCCAACATTATCCATAATCAGATTTATCAATTCCTGATTCTCACTTCTGGAAGCGAGATGAGCGGATATCGTTTTTAAAAGGTTATCGTTAAAGACTTGAATTTCACTTTTGCTTCCGACCGCGTCAAATTTTACCTCCGCGCCGCGCGCAAGTGAATTTTCATCGAACCATCTAACGCCGACACGAATATAATAATCCCGAATATGGCGAGTCTTTACCTTGTTCGCCGCCGACAATATGGCGTCGTTCATGTTTATATTCATAGCGTTCGGCGACAGTAAAACCTCCATATCCCCATGAGAAATCCTAAAACCTTTACCGGCTTCGTTAGCCATGTTAATTGCCGACGCCGGCAGATAATATACGGCGTTTATCGCGGGGTTTTCTTCTAACAAAATAGGCGCGGCTCCCGTTCTGACTAATCCCTCAAACATGTCCGGACGATATAGAACCTCGAATTCTCGCTCGTTTTGCTTTGTAGTCCAAAATGGTAATTTGATCAGTTCTTGAATAATATCTTTCAATTCGTCGATCCATTCGTCGGTCATATGCTGATCATCATAATTATCCTGATCAATATCCGTCCTGCTTTGAATTATATTCGTATACAGAGAAGCGTCGCCCGTTTTATCTATCATGCGCACCCGAATATAATACAAAGTACCCGCTTTTAACCCGGTAATCTTATAAAACAGCCTAGTGAATCCTTCGTCCGCGGAAGCCCGCGCGTTTGCGACCAGATACAGTGGATCCATCAAGACGTGATCCATCCAATCCCCGCCGTCTTCCTTCATCTGATACTGAGCCTGATATTCCGAACCAAGCTTGCTAATGTCCAAAAGGGGTGCGTCGAAGCTGATCATTATTTCAGATAATCTATCAAAGCTCAAGTCCTGCTCCACTCTCAAATTTTTTGGTTTATCTATGGGCAAAGTAGTAATGCTGATGTAATTCCAAAAAGAAACCTCTTGCCCGCCATTTACAATCCTAACGGTTCTTATATAATAATAATAAATATTGTTTGCCGTAAGCGTATAATCCGTAAATAGTATAGGATCATAATGTGAATTATAAATAGCTATCGTCTCGTCTGCCGGTGAATAGCCTGCTCCGTCATATATTTCGATTGACGTACCACTCGTTCGCCAGGCGGCTTTGTTTGTACTATCTATATTATTGAAAAACTCCCCTAAACGAGTGCGTGATTTTAATATATCGGGGTTAAGTTGTTCGTTATTTAACCGCATAATCTCATATTCGATCATTTCATTTGAATTCGGCATAATCTTATTCCAAAACAGCGTAGCATTGTTTTGTTTAATATCCTTAGCGGCGAGGCTGGGTGATTTAGGAACCTCTTCGTTTTCATCGGGTTTTTCAATATCCGCTTTTGTAGTGATACCTTCAATATTGGAGGATTTTGAAACTTCTTGAATCATAAGTTGACCTGACCCGTCGGATTCTGTCAACACAGTCTCCGCGAAGCAATAATATTTTTGGTTTTTATCCAGACCATCCAGCTTTAAAATTACATCCTTGTTCGCTCCGGATAACAGACTTTGCAGATCATTCAGCGATAATCCAATATCGGAAACACACACGATTTTTCCTTCGCGCAGGACGGAACGGGCGTCGGTGTAGCCCGCGACACTCATTGACTGTGGGCTGGTCGTCATATCAGAAAAATACAAAGTGTTACCATATTCGGGTTTATAAGGCACGTTAACAGAGTTATTTTTTTTGCCTTCGTAATCCATATCCACAAAAGTTTCTCTCATATATTTATCGCTTTGACTAATGTAAAAATTAACCGTTACGTCTTTAACCGGATAGTCAAACACGTTTTTTATAAATTGCCTTATCACTTCTCCGGAAAGCACATAGCGCGCTTTAAAGGAGATCTCATTCGGCGTAACTATCGGATCATATAAATCAAACCCCTGCGGCGGAGGCACTTCCAGATTTGAAAGGTCATTAAGTGTCATAGCGTCATACAGCGACGCCGAAATATCCACAGGTAAACCCTTAACGGTCGCCGGCTTTGCGTTAAGAAAATATATATTGGGATACCAAAAATCCACGCGCTCTCCGTTAGGCAAGATTGTACCTTCCAAAGCCGCGTCGGTTATAAAATTCACGGAGATCTGATAGGTGTCTCCATTTGAATCGGTTCTGACGGATAATTCTTCCGTGGCGTTCAGAACCTTTCCGTCGGCGTTGGCATCCCAACAGCTAACCCACAACGCGCCGCCGGATGTGAAAATATCCGCCGCGACCGTTGTAAAAATCTCCGGGGTTGTGTCGTCGGGTTTTAGAGATTTGCGTATCTGGTATTCTACCTTTAGGCTCCCGCCGGAAGAAGTTACAAGATCTCTGATGGTTGTAAAGTCTCCAACATCCCACCGGGCGGTTAATTCCAATTTCGCGCGCTCATTGTTCGGCGTAACCGGAAAAGGATACAAACTATAATCTGTTATTTTAAAATTATTAGGTATGCTTACAGTGGAGTTCGAGTTATCCGCCTCGTATTCCAAAACCTGTGAATGCACGGCCTGATTCAAATAATAGTAATTATCTTCAAATACTTTCTCCGGACTGAAAAAAACCTGATATTTAGATTTCCATTGATTAAGATTATTTACCGTCACAGGCATTAACAAGGGAACATACGGTTTTGTACCCTCTCCATACATAATAACGGACGGGTTTAGCGGATCATCCGATTTAAGCATATAGTAACCCATATAGTCTTTATATGGCTTAACTTCCGCGAAAAAGTTGCCGTCGTGATTAACTATCTCGTACTCGGGAAATGTATATGCCTCGCCAAAGGGAATTTCGGTTCTGTTTCCTGTTATAACATCGCCGATATATGAAATATCGCTGCCTTTATTAAAGAGCAAGCCCGGCTGCAAATTACTAAGCCATATTTCAAATCTATTCTGCGACGGCTGCAAGGCGTTCACGACGCCCCAGCTATCCAAAGCCGCTCCGCTTCCGGTATAGATTTTACCATCCGGATTATTTATAATATCC
>JAISRJ010000186.1 GCA_031273705.1 Clostridiales bacterium | reverse complement strand
CGGATGGATTATCCGATACCTACGCGGTATTTTCTTCCGGCAAAATCAGGGATCGGTTTACGCCGACATCACTGCAGGCTATTTTGCAATTTATGTCCGAGAATACAGACTCCTATCTTGTAACAGACACCAAGTCCTTTGAATACACGACTGAACAAATGTTGACTCAATTCAAAGTTCTATACGACTCGACTATTTTTATGCCAAGCCTGCGCGATCGCATAATAATTCAAATCTACAACCAAGATATGTACTATAAAATAAACGAGATCTATAAATATCCGAACATTTTATACACGCTGTATTTAACGCCTGATTCTGAGAAGCAGGTTCTTGAGTTCGTAAAAAAAGAGCGCATTCCCGTGGTGGTTATGCCGCCTGAACGTGCCAATGAGGCATTTGTTAATAATCTTAATAAACTGGGAGTAAGGATTTACCTACATACGCTAAATGATTTAAGTGATGTGAAAAATTGGATGACTAAAGGTATTTGGGGCGTATATACTGACTCATTGCTCCCGAATGATTTTATGACCCAATAAGAGAAGCGCCCCTCGGCAATCTGAAGCGCCTCCTTGTCCAGCAGACAGACATACGAAAAATTGAAAACGCTCCTTTTTCTGTTTCCAGCGGTTTCTTTTATTTCTACCGTCTACTTTAAGGGGAGCGTATCAATCACCGAGGGTTATTTTTTTTTGCGTTTTTCAATCTTAAATGTTAGGCGGCGTTGCTCCAAATCCACATTTGTGACCCTTACTCGAATTTTTTGCCCAATGTTGTAGGGGTTTATGAATTTGGGTTCGTCATCTTCGTCATAATAGTCGGCATATGAAGAATATTCGTATCTGATATATTCCGGCATTTCGTATACTGATATCATGCCTTCTACGGTGTTCGGCAACTCTACAAATATCCCGAACGGTTTTATCTCGGTTATAATCCCATCGTAAACATGATTCAGCTTATCAGCCATAAATTCTACTTTTTTGAGTTGAAGAACCTGCCTTTCCAAATCCTCCGCGCGGCGTTCGGCTACAGAGCACATCCCACTTACACGAGGCATAGTATTCATCAGTTCCTCTTTGCGAGAATCTGTAAGCCCCCGTAAAGTCTCTTTTATTATCCGGTGAATCTGTAAATCCGGATAACGCCGAATCGGGGATGTAAAATGACAATAATATTCCGCCGCAAGCCCGTAGTGCCCTGTGTTTTTTTCGGAGTAACGCGCCTGCTTCATAGTTCTTAAAGCCGCCCTGCAAACGATACTTTCCATAGGTGCGTCTTTAATATTTTCGATTAAGGCTTGTATTTCATTCTGATTGCCGCCTTTGGATATAACCTCCGGATTTCGTTTATACCCGAATGACTTCGCCAGTTCTCTAAGTCTCTGCATCTTACGGTTATCAGGTTTGTCATGTACGCGAAAGACAAATGGAATTTGCAATTTCGCAAAATGTTCCGCAACGGTTTCATTGCAGACCAGCATAAACTCTTCAATTATTTTAGAAGCGATTCCGCGCTCTTCCAGATAAATCTCCGTCGGCCAGCCGGCGCCGTTAAGTCTTACCTTGGCCTCCGGCACGTCGAATTCCAATGACCCTCTGTCATAACGCTTATCACTTAGAATTTTACACAAGTATTCCATCCGTTTAAGCAAATCAAAATATGGCGAATCTGTTTCGTCATTATCTAATATTTTTGACGCTTCGGGATATGACATGCGTTTGTTTACACAAATTACCGTCTCCTCGATTTTATGGTCTATAACTTCGCCTGAATGATCTATTTCCATTTCGCAGCTTAAAGTCAAACGGTCAACCCCTTCGTTAAGCGAGCAAATTCCGTTCGACAATTTCTCGGGCAACATGTGTATAACCCTGTCAGCCAAATAAATGCTGGTTCCGCGCTCCAGAGCTTCTAAGTCCAAATTGGATTTTTCCCTCACATAATGGTTCACATCGGCTATATGAACACCCAAAATAAAATTACCGCGCTCGTTTATCGTCAAAGACACAGCATCGTCCAGGTCTTTGGCGTCAGCCCCGTCAATTGTAATTACTGTATCGGTAATGCGTTTTCTGTGCGCGGATTCGCCTTCGTCTACATATTCCCGAACATGTTCGGCTTCGCGCAATACATCTTCCGGAAACTCGATAGGCGGATGAAACTGTAAAATAACACTAAGAACATCGATGCCCGGATCGGTGGCGCCGCCCAAAATCTCAACGATTTTCCCATCCATTTCAAATGCCTCTATCGGTCGTTCCACCGCCACTACAACCCGATCCAGATCCACTGCTTTTTTGGGACGCTTATCCCCTCGCGGACGCTTGACATTGTTATTCTTCGCCAACACACGAATAAAATATCCAAACTTTGTATCCAGCGGTTCTACATAGCTATTGCGCTTCTTTTTATGAAATATGCCGACAATCAGCTTGTCGCCCTGCTCCAAAACCTTTGTTATAACACCGTCCGGGCTGTCATACATACCCGGCGGCGAGATAATTTCATATTTTACTCTATCTCGATGGGCGGCATAATTTGTATTAAAAAAAGAAACATGAACGCTGTCGCCGGGCATATCCGGTCTTATAAAACCGAAACCCTTGGGGTTCCTATCAAAAATGCCCGTTAAGGGCATTTTTACAGGCTTATTTTTTGTCTCTTCCTTAATTTCTTTATCAGGCGTGTAAGCAATTTCTGAGGCTGATTTTTTTACTTTACGAGACACAGCGCAATGGAAGATACAAGTAAAATAGCTCCGCCGATTTTAGTGAATTTTTCCAGCTGATCTTCCTGTGTACGCCCCAGATTCCTATTAACCGTCTCGGAATTGCCCATGCCAGCGACACTTCCCAAGCCTTGCGAGCTTTTCTTTTGCAGTAAGATAACGGTTATAAGCCCAAGGCACACCAAAATAAAAACGCTGTTAAGAATAATATAAAGTAGAGACATGAAGCCCTCCAATAGGTAATATTGATTAGAATTTTAAGTTAAAAAACGCTTCCAAACCAGGGTATTCCGCTACATTTTCCAACTCTTCCTCAATTCGCAGCAGTTGATTGTACTTAGCTACACGGTCAGAACGAGCGGGGGCTCCGGTTTTAATCTGTCCGGCGTTTACCGCCACAACTATATCGGCTATGGTGGTGTCTTCCGTCTCTCCGGAGCGATGGGAAACCACGGCGGTCATGTTGCTGCGATTAGCCAGCGCTATAGCGTTAAATGTCTCGGTCAAGGTGCCAATCTGATTTACTTTTACAAGAATAGAATTGGCGACGCCCAACGAGATTCCCTTTTCTAAACGCTCGGTATTAGTGACAAACAAATCGTCTCCGACTAATTGAATCTTTTTGCCCAATTTATCGGTAAGCAATTTCCAGCCGTCCCAGTCGTCTTCCGCCAAGCCATCCTCGATAGAAATAATCGGGTATTTATCAACCAGACCAGCGTAAACATCGATCAATTCCTCGGCTGTGCGAACAATGTCTTGACCTTTCATCTGACTTTCGCCGGGGAAGTGATATTTGCCGTCTTTTACATCATATAACTCTGTAGCGGCCACGTCAAGCGCGATACGAACATCTTTACCCGGCGCGTAACCCGCGCTCTGCACGGCTTCTATAATCAGGTCTATAACTTCTTCCGGAGTTGCCAAGTTAGGAGCGAAGCCGCCCTCGTCGCCGACGGCGGTCGCCAAGTTTTTGGATTTAAGAACCTTCTTCAAGTTATGATAAACTTCCGCGCACATTCGCAGCCCTTCTTTAAAATTCGGGGCGCCTACCGGCATAATCATAAATTCTTGGAAATCTACAGTGTTATCAGCGTGCTTTCCACCGTTAAGAATATTCATCATGGGCACCGGAAGTTTTTTCGCGTTAAATCCGCCCAAATATTGGTACAGCGGCACGTTAAGGGCTTCGGCAGTCGCTTTCGCGACAGCCATCGAAACACCCAAAATGGCGTTGGCACCCAGCTTCGCCTTATTGGGAGTACCATCCAGTTCAATCATAACTTGATCAATAGCGGCTTGATCCAAGCTATTCATTCCGATAATCTCTTGCGCGATAATTTCCACATTCTCAACAGCCTTTTCCACACCCAACCCTAAAAATCGACCGCCGCCATCACGCAATTCCACAGCTTCAAATGCCCCCGTAGAAGCGCCTGACGGCACGGCGGCGCGACCCAAAAATTCCGAGCCGTCATTATCGACTATAACCTCAACCTCTACCGTCGGATTTCCTCTGGAGTCTAAAATCTCGCGCGCGTATACATCCAAAATCTCGATAACGTCTTTCATTTTAATACATCCTTTCGTATTTTGTTCTTAATACATTTGTTTTTATACTCGCAAGCATAACAAAGTTCAATGTATTAACAGACTTCGGCCGGTCATTTCCTTTGGCTGCGCTATATTCATCATTTCCAAAATAGTGGGGATAACATCGCTAAGCTTACCATTCTTTTCAATCCCGGTCGCCTTGTGACAGTTTACCAGTACGAACGGAACCGGGTTCGTTGTGTGCGCCGTGAAAGGTTCGCCGGTCACTTCATCAATCATTTTTTCAGAATTTCCGTGGTCCGCGCATATAAACATCTGCCCATCCACGCTAAGAATCGTTTCCTCCACCTTACCGACACATGCGTCTACAGTCTCGATAGCCTTAATGGCGGCCTCCACAATTCCGGTATGGCCAACCATATCCGAATTCGCGTAATTTATAATAATGGCGTCAAATCGAAGAGAAGTAATCGCCTCAATAAGTTTTTCCGTCACTTGATAAGCGCTCATCTCGGGCAGCAGATCATATGTCGCCACTTTAGGAGACGGAACCAAAATCCGTTCCTCACCGTTATTGGGGGCTTCGACACCGCCGTTAAAGAAAAATGTCACATGTGCATATTTTTCCGTCTCGGCAAGCCGCAACTGTTTTAGTCCCAAGCCCGACAGATATTCGCCAAAGGTATTTTTCAATGACTGACCTTTAAACGCGACCAATTTGTTAGGGATGGTCATATCATACTCTGTAAAGCATACATATGTCAAAGGGAAGAAACCATTTTTTCTATCGAATCCCTTAAAATCGGTATCACAAAATGCTCTGGTTAATTCCCTCGCCCTGTCCGGTCTGAAATTGAAAAATATAAGAGAATCGCCGGGTTTAATTAACGCGGTTGGTTGACCATCGGTGATTATTACAGTCGGCTTAACAAATTCGTCGTTTACTTCCCGCTCATAAGCGCTGGTCATACATTCTTCGGCGCTGTTCGCCGTCTCGCCATCGCCATACACAAGAGCGCTGTATGCCTGAACTACGCGTTCCCATCGATTATCGCGATCCATTGCGTAATATCTGCCAGATATACTCGCTACCTTACCTATGCCCAATATGCGTGTTTTACTTTCCAGTTCCAGCAAATAATCTTTGCCGGATGTGGGCGGCGTATCTCTACCATCCAAAAACGCGTGAATATAGACATTCTTTACATTTCTGCGTTTCGCCAGTTCCAACAGAGCGTATAAATGCGTATTATGGCTGTGAACCCCTCCGTCGGAAAGCAATCCGCACAAATGTAAAGACGCGTCGCCTACTTTGGCGTTATCCATTGCGGCAATAAATTCAGGCGTTTCAAAAAAATCTCCATCTTGTATCGACTTGGTAATTCGAGTCAATTCCTGATATACGATCCGTCCCGCTCCAATATTCAAGTGCCCGACCTCAGAATTGCCCATCTGACCATCCGGCAAACCTACAGACAGACCGCTCGCGTATCCCTTTTCCCAAGGGTAGGTTTCAAATATTCTATCCAGATTAGGTGTATTGGCCAGCTTAATAGCGTTGCCTTCGGTTTGATCCGAAAGGCCAAATCCATCCACAATCATTAATACAGTCGGTTTCTGGCTCATTTTACCTCCTCTCACCATACCCGCGAGCGAAATCATTTGCCATCCATACGGTCTTTTTAGCACAATACTGCATCAGACGTCTACTTGCGTACCTTGCCGGTACGCGGCGCAGCCATCTTCTTTGTCTTGCGCTAAAAATTCTCGTATGTCCTTGGCAAATGCTTACGCTCGCGGGCATAACTTAGAATTTATCCGGCGTTTTGACTCTTAATAATTAACGATCTTTTCAAACTCTGGTTTAA
>JAISRJ010000144.1 GCA_031273705.1 Clostridiales bacterium | reverse complement strand
CAGGGGTTGGAAAAACATTTCTTGCCCAAACATTGGCGAAGCTGCTTAATGTACCATTTGCGATTGCCGACGCCACTAGCCTTACAGAAGCGGGCTATGTAGGCGAGGATGTTGAAAATATTCTGCTAAAGCTGATTCAGGCGGCGGATTTTGATATAGAACGCGCTCAACGCGGAATAATCTATATAGATGAAATTGATAAAATCGCTCGTAAATCCGATAATCCATCCATCACCCGTGACGTTAGCGGAGAGGGCGTTCAACAGGCTTTGTTAAAAATACTTGAGGGTACTGTAGCGTCTGTACCGCCACAGGGTGGCCGTAAACATCCGCACCAGGATTTTATTCAAATAGATACGACTAATATTCTATTTATATGCGGCGGAGCGTTTGGCGGTATTGATAAAATTATAGAGCAGCGAATGAATAAAAAGGTTATCGGGTTCGGTTCCGAGACCAAAACTAAAAAGGAAAAGTTGGACGATGATATTTTAAGAGATCTTCAACCGCAGGATCTTCATCGCTATGGTCTTATTCCAGAGCTTATCGGGCGTCTGCCTGTAGTGGTTACACTGCAAAGCTTGGATGAAACGGCGTTACTTAGTATCCTTACCCAGCCGAAAAATGCTTTGATCCGACAGTATGCTTATTTGTTTGAGCTGGATAATGTGTTGCTGGAATTTGATCGCGACGCCTTGACAGCCATTACGAAAATGGCGATAGAACGCGAAACAGGCGCGCGCGGTTTGCGGGCGATTGTTGAAAGCTTTATGACTAATGTTATGTACGACGTGCCGTCGGACACTACTATAGAAAAGTGTGTTATAACTAAGGACACTGTGGAAGGTAAAGAACCTCCGACTATTATTTACAACGAAAACCGCGAACCTATCAAGAAGATGCGCAAACGCGGCAGACAAAGACGGGTATCAGCCGGTTGAAGGTATATTTAGCCCCTATGGCCGGTGTAACTAACCGGCCTTTTCGTTTGCTCTGCAACGAGCAAGGCTGCGATATTACGGTGACCGAAATGATTAGCGCCAAAGCGTTGTCATATAATAACGCGCGGACACTCGGAATGTTGGAAACGAATAAATATTTGACTAACCATTATCCATTGACAGCGCAATTTTTTGGGCGAGAGCCGGCATTGATGGCTAATGCCGCCCGGATTGCGGAATCTATGGGGTTTGATGCAATTGATGTAAATATGGGCTGCCCCGCTCCTAAAATTGTTAAAAACGGAGAAGGTTCGGCTCTGCTGAAAGAACCGGCGTTAGCCGGACTCATTGTCGAAGCTATGAGTAAAGCGGTTACAATCCCTGTAAGCGCGAAAATTCGCTCTGGATATGACGCAAACCACATAAACGCGGTGGAGATCGCAAAAATTTTGGAATCTTCCGGAGCTTCGTCAATTGTGGTTCACCCGCGAACAAAAGATCAATTTTATCATGGAAAAGCGGATTGGCATATTATAAAATCGGTTAAGCTATCGGTAGAGATACCCGTAATCGCTAACGGGGATATAGATTCTCCGGAAGCCGCTCGGGCGGTTTGTAATCAAACAAACTGCGACGGGGTAATGATTGGCAGAGCCGCCTTAGGCAACCCGTGGATCTTTTCTCGGGTTAAGAAATTTTTAAGTACGGGTGAACTGCTGCCCGAACCCAGTGCAAATGATAAAATTAATATGGCGTTGCGTCATTGCGCAATGATGAAAGATAAAATTTTTGAAATGCGCAAGCATGTTTCCTGGTACATAAAAACCATGGAAGGCGCGACAGCCGCGAGAGTCGCGATCAACTCCGCGGTTACATTAAAACAAATGGAAAACATTTTGACCGAGTTGGGCAGTCGCGCGAATCACACTCCCTAAGCCGATAAAGAGTTATGCTTTTCACAGACAAGGGTACCTTTGTTTGTGAATTTTAGTCTGATTAGTGTGTGTCTTAAAATTAAGATTCGTGAGGAAAGTCCGAGCTTCATAGGGCGAAATGCCGGGTAACGCCCGGCGGAGGCGACTCCAGGGATAGTGCAACAGAAATAAACCACCGGTTTTCCGGTAAGGGTGGAAAGGCGAGGTAAAAGCTCACCGCTTGATTGGCAACAATCAAGGCTCTGTAAACCCCATTTGAAGCAAGATCAAATAAAAGCCGGGGCTGCCCGTCCCTTTGCTTTTGGTAAGATCGCATGAGCGCGTTCGGCGACGAACCGCCAAGATAGATGGCTGCCTTTAACAGAACTCGGCTTATAGACTCGGTCAAAATCTTTCACAATATCCCCGTTGCGGAATGGAGAGGGTTTCTATTCAAAAGTATCATGAGATCTTTAACTAGGAGGTTCCTTTGAAAAAGACAGTGGGCATTATCCTGGGCAGTTTGCGGAAGGATTCATTCAGTAAGCGGACGGCAAAAGAGGTTGTAAAATTATTTCCGGAAGGCTTTGAGACAATATGGTTAAAGCTAGGGGATTTGCCGATATACAATCAGGATTACGACGACAATCCTCCCATGGAATGGACTGCGTTTAGAGAGGAAGTAAAATCCGCCGATTCGATTTTGTTCGTTACTCCCGAATACAATCGGTCGATTCCTCCGGTATTAAAAAACGCTTTGGACATTGCTTCGCGTCCTTATGGGAAAAATGTGTGGGATGGAAAACCGGGCGCGGTTATTTGTATTTCTCCCGGAAAAATCGGCGGCTTCGGAGTCGGGCAGGTTCTGCGGCAGACAACGGCGTTTTTAAACATTCCAATGCTATCCCGGCCAGAAATGTATTTGGGTAATATTACGGAGCTATTGGATAAAAGCGGCGGTATTTTCGACACTGATACACAAAAGTTCTTGCGGGACTTTGTTGACGCCTATGTGGAATGGGTTGAAAAATTCGTTTAGAGGATTAATTCACCGACTGCTTTATATTCCATTGTTCTCTAATTATTTTATGGAAATAGCAGCGGCCGCATACTCTGTTTTAAAGCCGCGATACACAGAGATTTATAAACTTAAAGGTTTTGAGATTTAATTGTGTGAAAAAAATTTTTGAAGTTTTTTTGAAAATTCAGAAAAAAGGTGTTGACATTAAAAAAATACAGTGTTATTATAATGCCTGTCGCGCGAGATAATAAATCATTAAATAATAATTCATTATTTAAAGCGTGAATTGAAATATAAAATGAAATATGAAATCGCTAATTGATTATTTCTGCCGACGCTGAAC
>JAISRJ010000119.1 GCA_031273705.1 Clostridiales bacterium | reverse complement strand
AATTGCCTTCATCCGCGTTATAAAAAAATCAATCAACAATACCCAGCTTTTTCTGAGTAATAATTGTTTGAATCCGCGCTATATTCTTGCGCACATCATGAATACGAGCTGTGTTTTCAAGCTGACTGGTGGCGTTTTGAAAGCGCAGGTTAAACAGTTCTCTTTTTGCGCTTACCAATTCTTGACTAAGCTCATCCATGCTTTTCTGGCGGAAATCATCCAGTAATGTCTTAGATTTCACTGCTATCACCTTCCAATTCCTGTTCAGCCCTGGAAATGATTTTGCATTTGATAGGCAACTTGTATGACGCGAGACGCAAAGCCTCCTTTGCGGTTTCCTCGTCTACCCCGCCTAACTCAAACATTACGCGGCCCGGCTTTACTACGGCCACCCAATATTCCGGCGAGCCTTTGCCGCTGCCCATACGTGTTTCAGCGGGCTTCTCGGTAACAGGCTTATCTGGAAAAATTTTTATCCATACTTGACCGCCGCGTTTTATAAAACGTGTCATCGCGATACGAGCGGATTCTATTTGATTCGATTTTATCCAACTGGGTTCCATTGCCACAAGCCCAAAATCGCCATAGGTTATACGATTGCCGCGCAACGCTCGCCCTTTCATACGGCCCCTAAACTGCTTGCGTCTTTTGACCCTTTTCGGCATCAGCATTTACGCTTTACTCCCTTCCTTTTTAGGTCTCTTAGGAAGAACCTCGCCTTTATAAATCCACGTCTTAACGCCTAATTTTCCAAACGTTGTATCCGCTTCCGCGAAACCGTAATCAATATCCGCGCGCAGGGTTTGCAGCGGAATAGTGCCGTCATGGTAATTCTCGGTACGGGCAATATCCGCCCCGCCAAGGCGACCGGCGACAGCGGTTTTAATACCTTTCGCGCCCATCTTCATAGAGCGGCTCATGGCCTGCTTCATAGCGCGGCGGAAAGATACGCGCTTTTCCAGCTCGCGCGCTATATTCTCGGCTACTAATTGGGCGTCCAGTTCCGGTCTGCGGATTTCCTCTACGTTGACCATCACGCGCTGTGAAGTCATCTTTTGAAGTACTTTAGCCAAGTCGTCAATCGCCTGACCGTTTTTACCGATTATAATACCCGGCTTCGCGGTATGAATGGTTATCCTTACACGGTCGGTGGTGCGCTGGATGCCTATGCGAGAAATACCGGCGGTAAATAGCTTATTCTTTATAAACTTGCGAAGCGTATCATCTTCAACCAAAAATTTAGAATAGTCTTTTTCAGCGTACCAGACGGAATCCCAATCTTTTATAATGCCTAATCTTAACCCATGCGGATTAACTTTCTGTCCCATTATTACCTCCTCTAATCTCTTGAGTTCAAAATGATAGATATATGACTCATGCGCTTATTGATCCGGTAAGCCCGACCTTGCGCTCTGGGACGTATCCGTTTCATTATGGGACCCTGATTAGCAAAGACTTCCTGAACGTATAATTGAACCGCATCCATTTCTAAATTGTGTTCCGCGTTGGCGATAGCCGACTTTAGAACTTTTTCTATCAAAAAAGACGCGTAACGGGGCGAATATTTTAGAATCGCCAGCGCTTCGCCGACACGCTTCCCTTTTATTTGATTAAGAACTATCCTGGCTTTAGAGTCGGAAACACGTGCGAACATATGATGCGCCTGCGGTCGCGCGTCTTTGAACTCCTCGTTACGATCTTGTTTTATCTTGCTTCTATGTCCCTTTGCCATAGACTAAACCTCCTATCGCACTTTGGAGCGTTTTTCGGCGTCTTTACCGTGACCGCGATACGTGCGCGTCATAGCGAATTCACCCAATTTATGACCGACCATATCTTCCGTGATGTATACGGGCACATGTTTGCGTCCGTCATGCACGGCAATGGTTAAGCCTATCATTTGGGGGAATATCGTAGAGCGGCGCGACCAGGTTTTAATTACCGATTTGTTGGTCTGTTTATTCTGCTCCTCAACTTTTTTCATCAAATGCCCGTCGATGAACGGACCTTTTTTTAAGGATCTGCTCATATATCCTCCTACTTCTTGCCCCGTTTACGCACAATAAATTTATCCGAAGCTTTTTTCTTCTTGCGAGTTTTATAGCCTAACGCCGGTTTGCCCCATGGGGTGGACGGCGCCGGACGGCCGATAGGCGCGCGACCCTCGCCTCCTCCATGCGGGTGATCGTTGGGGTTCATAACGGAACCGCGCACGGTGGGACGAATGCCCATGTGGCGCTTTTTACCGGCTTTACCGATATTAATAAGTTCGTGATCCAGATTGCCTAATTGACCGAGTGTAGCTTTGCAGCCGACCGGCAGCAGCCGCATTTCACCGGAAGGCAAACGGACTGTGACGTATTTTTCATCTTTTGCCATAAGCTGCGCGACGTTACCCGCCGAACGCACAAGTTGACCG
Organism: Clostridiales bacterium; assembly: GCA_031273705.1. Lineage (GTDB taxonomy): Bacteria > Bacillota > Clostridia > Lachnospirales > WQUN01 > JAISGK01. The sequence continues at coordinate 2,685 of JAISRJ010000119.1, read as the reverse complement.
CCCGCGCCGGGTTTCATTTCTAAATTATGAATTTCCGCGCCAACGGGGATATTTTTCATGGGGATGGAATTACCGACACGAATTTCCGCGCCTTCGCCGCTCATGAGCGAGTCGCCGACCTTTAAACCGTTGGGAGCCAGTATATATCGCTTCTCACCGTCTTTGTAGAATAAAAGCGCGATATTGGCGGAACGGTTGGGATCGTACTCTATACCCATAACTTTAGCGGGTATACCGTCTTTATTGCGTTTGAAATCAATTACGCGATATTTCTTTTTACTGCCGCCGCCGATATGTCGTACTGTGATTTTACCTTGACTGTTGCGTCCGGAGGATTTTTTGATGTGAGTTACCAAACTCTTTTCCGGCGTTGATTTTGTAATCTCGGCAAAATCGGACACTGTCATATGCCGACGGGACGGCGTGTATGGTCTATATCGTTTTACGCCCACGCGTTTCGCTCCTTTCTTGTATGATTAATAACTTACATACCTTGGAACACCGTAATTTCATTGCTTGTTTGTGTAAGTTGAACGTAAGCTTTTTTGCGGGCAGGGGTTCTGCCTTCTACATAGCGTCGTCTCTTTTTCTTTCCTTGGTAATTAATGGTATTTACCTTCGCGACTTTAACGCCGTCAAATAACTTTTCGACAGCCTCTTTAATTTGAGTCTTGTTTGCCTCCGGATGAACATAAAAGACATAGCGTTTATCCGCCATTATGTTCATAGTTTTTTCTGTGGCGAGTGGTTTGAATAAAATATCGTAGTATTTAAGGTCTGCCATCAGGCGTACACCTCCTGAATCTTGGTCAAAGCCTCTTTCGTTACGACGAATGTGTCATATTTTAGAATGTCGTAAACGTTTATTGTGTTTACACCGGCTGTTTTAACGTAGGGTATATTCCTTGCCGACAGAACTACGTTGCTGTTGCTGCCACTTAGTACAATCAAGGCTTTTTCCAGTTTTAGGTTATCACAGATCTTTTTCATTTCTTTGGTTTTGATTTCGGCCAAGGATAAATCGTCTAATACAATAATTTTTTGCTCCGTTACCCTTGAAGTGAGCGCTGATTTAAGCGCCAGGCGTTTGAGCTTTTTATTAAGCTTAATGGAAAAATCTCTGGGTTTCGGCGCGAAGACGACACCGCCGCCTGTCCATTGCGGGGAGCGAATAGAACCTTGCCGAGCGCGACCGGTACCCTTTTGCCGCCAAGGCTTTTTACCGCCGCCACGCACTTCAGCGCGTGTTTTTGCCGACTTTGTACCTTGGCGTTGATTGGCGAGATATTGAACAACCGCCATATGCACAGCGTGTTCGTTTATTTTTATACCGAATATCTCGTCGGGTAAATCTATATTACCGACTTCGTCGCCGTTGGTATTGTAGACCGATACGTTTGCCATGACTGCCCTCCCTTCCGATTATTTGGATTTAACGGTATTTTTGATAGCCACGACCGCGCCGTTGGCACCCGGAACCGGACCGTGAATCAAAATTACGTTATCTGCCGCGCGAACCACCGTAAGATTTTGAATGGTGACATTCACATGACCCATATGACCGGGCATCTTTTTGCCCTTTTTTACGCGGCCGGGCGTGGTTCCGGCACCCATAGAGCCAAGTCCGCGATGGTATTTTGAACCGTGTGTCATAGGACCTCTGTGCTGCCCGTGACGTTTGATGGCACCTTGAAAGCCCTTGCCTTTGGAAAGACCGCTTATATCAACTTTATCCCCCGCGGCAAATACCTCGGCCTTTATCTCGTCACCGACGTTATAGGTATCCGCGTCGTCCAAACGGAATTCTTTAAGGATTTTCTTGGGGGTAACCCCGCCTTTAAGAAAATGTCCCTTCATAGGCTTGTTAATTTTGGGTTCTTTGCGAGAACTGATTTTTACGTCGCCATATCCGACTTGAATAGCGGAGTAGCCGTCTTTTTCAAGGGTTTTCTTTTGGACTACCACGTTTGGCGAAGCTTCCAAAACAGTGACCGGTACCAACTCGCCATGATCGCTGAAGATCTGTGTCATACCAATTTTTTTTGCGAGTATAGCTTTTTTTAACAAATTTATAACACCTCCATAAAAATACAGCGGATTGCGTTGTGTGGATTTTTTATGAGCTTATTTTTATAAGTTTAACACACAAAAATAATTTCACAATAACGCAGTCATACTATTGTGCCGGCGATAGACTATATGATTTTTAGCATAATGTCCACGCCATCCGGTAAATCCAAGCGAGAGAGGGCGTCCGCCGTGCGTTGGGTAGGCATAATAATATCGATCAGACGTTTATGAGTGCGCATTTCAAACTGTTCGCGCGAGTCTTTGTATTTATGGACGGCGCGAAGGATTGTAACCACTTCTCTTTTAGTGGGAAGCGGTATGGGACCGGATACCTTGGCGCCGGTGCGCTTGGCAGTTTCGATAATTTGCACTACAGACTGATCGATTAATTTGTGATCATATGCCTTGAGGGTAATACGGATTTTTTGGTTGGGCATACTAACCTCCTTTTTTTGTATAATAGGCGCGAAACGATTGCAATAGCCGCGCAAGCCGCTTGACGGCGGCGTTTCGTTTTACACTCGACCGTGTGTGTCATACAGAGGGGAGAGTTGCAAGATTCCACTTTTATCCACATTAACGCCGCGCCGAAGCCCCATGCTTTTAAAAGCATGG
>JAISRJ010000034.1 GCA_031273705.1 Clostridiales bacterium | reverse complement strand
GTTCTGCCTTACTCGGCAGTTACTCTAGCACGTTTGAGAAAACACCAGATATTGAAATACGGGGTAATGCCAGCCTATATACGATTGAAATGAGAATACGCGGGAGTAACTGCCGGGTGTATTCAAGTACAAGCGGCACTCTACGCTTCCAGTCTGTAATAACACCAATAAGCAACGCATACGCCGGAGCTAGAGCCGATAATACGGCTTCATATGATTTACTCCGAATAGGCGACGCATGGTCATATGAACCCTATGAGGCATTTCAAGTAGCATTGCCAAACGGAACAACCGAGGAATATGGACGTATAACGCGCACCGGGGTTACATGGGATGCAGAATTGCTGACGTTTTCAGTCAATTCGGATGTTGAAGAACGCTCAACACGCCCCGGAGTTGATATATCAATGGACTACGATTTTTTTCACAGCACGGAGATGACTATACCCAATAACGCAAATTATTCAGCAACGGTTACTATGACTGACATTAACGTCTGGTATTCCCATATGTATTTTGGCGACTCCGAAGGATTCGGTATCATATGGTATTCAGATGTTGACAGCCTTGTCTTTTGGGCTAATAAAGGCGCATATCACTGGGGGTTAGCGGGGTTCGCGCTATGGTCGTTAGGCCAGGAAGATTTGAGATTGTGGGAAGCTTTACCCAAACTGGTTAAATACTAATACGCATTTTAAGGGGGTGATTCCCTTGGTCTAATTAGCGGTAATCTGATGTAAGTAACTGAAATTATTATATTCTTAAGGAGATTTTTTTATGGCTACGCCATTAAGCGGAAGATTAGCAACAGTAAACATGAGTTCTACTTCGATTCCTGTTTACAACACTACAGTTAGTTCAGGAAGCCATATCGGTGGACTTACAGCCGGTGGAACTCAAATAGGAACTATTTATCAATACGAATTTTTTACTCAGAAACCAACAGCGACAATTAATGCGTCAGTTCGCCAAATTGTTTTCAGAAACCCAAACCATGTAAAAACTTATGGATATATTGATCCATGTACAACTAATATGACAGGTAACGTAGTATATACATCTTGGGCGCTTAATATGGCTTTCTTTCATAATTACCGAGTAAATGGTTCATCTTTAATCACTTTCGATAGCAATCACCAAGTGACATTAACAAATGTTAGCGGCAGTGGAAGTAAGATTTACAATGTGTTTGTATGCAATAAAGCCACACAGATCTACAGCGACGATGGAGCTACACTTGTAGCGACGGTTCCGGTTAATGGTCGGATATGTACTATTGAATCTACGGTGGGCGAAACAAATGATACGCGTCTTCGTATTCACGCATATAGGAACACGTCAACCGCAAACTGGGCAAGACCATCGACAACGACTGGCGGTTTTTGGGCGGATTTACAAATGACTGGAAGTAGTGGTGGAACAATGCCCACTAATCGCAACTTAGTATAAATCCTAAAAAAATCTGGTAGGGGAATTGACGCCGCTACCAGATTTTTTATTAAATGCTTTTTTTTTTATTCCGCATATTCTGGGAATTTTTCATTGTAAAAGGTTTTCAGAGCTTGAGCCATTGATTCTGGAATTTGATATTCAAGCCATCTTTCGTAGCCATGATTGTAGGAAATCGTTTCTGCCCATATTGTTTTGCAATCGCTACTTATAACAAAACAATTTTCCACACCCCCGATTAATACAGCGTACAGTATATTAGAAACATACTCTTCACTGACATGCATCTCTCTCGTTTCCTCATCTGGTACATCGACTGGTATCCAATCAGAAAATGCAAATATGGATAGTTCATCTTTGCTGATGGTCGTAACAGCGCTTTTTAATACCGCAATTTCTATTTCATTGGCATTATCTATTATTTGAGGTATTTCATCTAACAAACTATAGGCTTGTTCAATATACGGTAGTATAGATGGTATGATTTCTGTAGGGGTTGGTAACGCTGTGGCCGTAACTGTTGGTATTGGACTCTCGCTAACCTGAATTTCTTCTTGCCCAGAACATCCGATAAGCAGTAACAGAAGTGGCAACATAATAAGTGATTTCACCGTATCTCCTCCTTGGATGGATTATAACAATAATACCCAGGATGTACAATGCCCTTTATTCGCTCTGTAATGCCTCATATTCGTTCGCAACGAGCAAGGTGGTATATTTATATTTATACTGCTAGGCACAAAAACGTCAATACAGAGCGATTTTAGACCAGGCTATTCTGGTCTTACCGGTCTTACTAGTCTTACCAGTCTTACCTAAAAAGGGCTTGGTAAGACAAAAGTAAGCCAATTTTGGAGTGGAGGTTATTATATTGGAAACTTTAATCCCGGCAAGCGTAGGCACAGCAATAATTATACAAATACTCAAAAAGTTCAGATTGAGCATACCGACTAAATACTTGCCATACCTATCTATCGGCATTGCTTCGTTAATCAACGCTTTTATTATGTTTGCTCAAAACGAATTTGACTTTGCCAGGTTTGATTTTTTTGATTATCTGCTGACGGGTATTGTATCCGGGCTTACTGCAAGCGGCGGATACGATACGGCTTTATACTTATTGGATATAAAAAAAAATCAAATGGAGTGATAGAAATGGCAAAAAATAATACAGGGCTTGTCGCTTACTGCGAAAAAGCCTTATCAGAGAAATGGTACTATGGCTGGGGCTCATATGGGCAAAAAGCAACAGCCTCTTTAGTGGATGGTCTAATTAAGCAGTACCCGTCCATGAATACCAAATGGAAGGATTACATGTCGAAAGCTGTTTCCGCCGGTACACGCCTATCTGACTGCTATGGGCTTGTTAAAGGGTACATATTTCAGCAAACAGATGGAAGCCTTGCATATAATGCCGCCTATGATGTCAATACGGGAACGGCATATGCCCGAGCGACGCAGAAAGGCGATTTGAAGTCCATGCCGGAGTTACCCGGCATAATTTTATATATGCCGGGGCATGTTGGCGTGTACTGCGGCGACAGACGTTTTATTGAGTGCGTCGGAAGCGGTGTGGGAATACGAGCGGGAACAGTATCCAACGGAAAAATAACAAGCGGTTCAGCATTTACAAATTGGTTTAAAGATAAGAATATCAATTATGAAGTGCCGATCGCTACGCCAGCGGCCTCAATTGTGTTGAAACCCATTGCGCCAGCCGCCCCGCCTATACAGGTAAACGACTTGTCTATCATTATAGGCAATCAGGAATTTGTCATTAAATCTATCCTCTTGGATGATAAGAATTATGTCGAGCTGCGCCCTATCCTTTCCGCGTTGGGATATTCCATAGAGCAAACGCCTTATGATGATACTCCGATAGTTTATCCCGGCATCGAAGATGTATATGAACCCGTTGAGCCGGAAGCCACGTGAAAGAGCGAACTCGCAAAGATAATCAGCGCGGAAGCTGGTGGCGAGGATGACATAGGCCAGATACTCGTGGGGAATGTGATTTTCAACCGTGTTAACAGCAAGCAGTTCCCAAACACCGTTCATGACGTGATATTCCAAACTAAACAATTTGAGCCGATTATCAACGGCGCATATGATCGGGCTGCTCCGAGTGGGCGTACATTGGACGCCGTTCGCCGGGTATTGGCGGGGGAGGATTATAGTAAAGGGGCACTGTACTTTCGGACGGTGAAAGGGGCAGCGCCTGAATGCTGGCACGAGCGGGCATTAACTCCGCTGTTTGACCACGGCAGTCACAGGTTTTATAGATAGCTTTTATTTATAAAAAAGGACAAAACCGGATAACCTTTATTGGATTGTCCGGTCATTTTTATTATAAGAGCTGACTGGATATTTGACTTACTTTATCCAGTAAATATGATTTTACTGACTTGAGACTTGTTCACACATGTCCCAAAAATGGCTTGTTTTAGCCTATCTGCCCTCGACAGGAATTGAACCTGCACGGTCTCCCACCAGAACCTAAATCTGGCGCGTCTGCCATTTCCGCCACGAGGGCTTTTGTGAAAATATTATAATACGGGTATTTATTAGTGTCAAGTTGCTATTGAATGGGCCACGCCCGTGTGGCAAAGACTCTATGGATTGACAATATCTAAAGAGATAGTTATAATATACATTAATAACTCATTATAATCATTATAAAGGGGATAACATTGTAAATGGGATAATTTTTTGAGAAATATATGTTTAAATAATATGTCTGCATAATAAAAAGGAGAAGTTGAAAATGAATTTTACCCCCCCCCCCCGTAATTTTTGGGTTTGACTTTGGTAAATAATTTGAATATGAAAATGGTTTTTATTTAACAAGTGCTTCGTCACGTATAGCCAAAAGTATAGCCCATTATGAATTGTATAAAAAAATTGTTAATTTGCCAGGTGAGATTGTA